>NZ_DLTI01000033.1:0-8131 GCF_002501455.1 Comamonas sp. UBA7840
GTTTTACGGGGGGATTACCATTCCATCCACCAGAAACTGGTTTTGATACGGACTTTCGCCATGGATGGAAAAAGCTTCCGGCGCAAGGCTGCCACGATTGCCTGAACCATCCACGGTCGGGTTCTGCCGCACTGCTGGATGATTGGCAACCAATGAAGAAATATCGCGATTACCTCCTGGCGTCGCATCCATGTCTTCTCGCGTATACACACGAGCTTCTAAGCTTTGCGCTGTGACGTGTACTGTCGGCATGCTCTTTTCTGTGGGGCTAGATTCTTTACTTTCTTTTCCAGCGCCCCAAGCGGTGCTACTTACTCCACACGCAGCAGCCATTGCGATGAGCCTTGTCCAGCCAGTCATGATTCTTAATTTGTCCTGTTATGCAAGATGCGACAGATTGTATATGCAAATAGTAATGATTACTATTTGATGTAGTTATCAAGTCTCCCAGAAGTACACACTGTTCGGACTTCACCGGGTTAGGGGAGATTCAACTGTTGCAATGAACAACATGCTGCCCCCGCATGCACGAATCTTCAGTGGCAGAAATTCGAAAGGAACGGAGCATCATTGGCGCATCCATCAAAAATGCAGAGGCGTTTGACAATTGCGAGGGTGCTAGTTGGGCAGCAGTAGCTGCTAGCAAGCATTAGAGAAAACACCTTGTGCGCTATTGTCCAGTCGCAAGGGCGTGGCTAGCTGCTAACGGTCGGCAGGAATTTCAGTAGTTGAATGATTACAACGTGTCGGTAGCAGAGCTCAACGCCCATCAAAGCATTTACTTAGATGTACGGTCCCAGGAAGTTATGGTGCATTCTTTAGCCTGGAACAGGAGAAAGCACTATGGCAATCCGCCTGCATGGCAGCGCCCGCACAACGCCGCGTATCCGCGCAGAACTCCAGCTAGCGACCGGCTCCCATCGGTCCTTGGTCAAGCTCTACGGCATCAACCCCAAGACCGTGGCCAAGTGGCGTACGCGCACCTCGGTGCTCGATGAGCCCATGGGTCCTCGGGACAGAGCAAGCCAGCATCTTTCTCAAGAGCAAGAACACCTGGCAATTGCATTACGCAAGCAAGGGCATCTGTCGCTGGACGATCTCATGGGGCAGCTCCTGGAGATGGCCCCCAAACTCAGCCGCAGCGCCTTGCATCGATGCCTGCAGCGTCACGGAATCAGTCGACAGCCAGCAATGCAGGCGCCGCGAAGGCGCGGAAAGTTTGAAGAAACGACGTTGGGCTTCGTGCACATCGACAGCGCCGAAATGAAGATCTCCAGCGGTAGACAGCACATGTTTGTTGCCATAGACCGCGTCACAAAGTTCACGCATGTTGCGTTCTTTGACAGGGCAACGAAAGCCAACGCAGCGCAGTTCCTTCGGCAGGTGCTTGTGGCCTTCCCGTACCGCATACATACCGTTCTGACGGACAACGGCATGGCCTTCACAGGGCAAGAACGCTTCAGAGGCGGCGTCACCGACACATGCATCGGTCACATCTTTGAACGCATCTGCAAGTTCAATGAAATCGAGAAACGACATACCAAGCCGTACCACCCTTGGACCAACGGCATGGTCGAGCGCATGAACCGGACCATCAAGGAATCCACGATCAAGGCGTATGAGTACGAGGGCCTGGAGCAGCTACGGGAGCATGTCCAAGCATTTGTTCAAAGCTACAACTTCGGCAAGCACTTGAAGGCGCTCAGGTGGAAGACACCATTGCAGGCGATGTGTGAGGCATGGGAAAAAGATCCAAGCCGCTTTAGACTTCATCCGCACCATCTCACCGTGGGACTGAACACTTAGAGCCGCTAGAAGCGTGCACAGATGATTGCTGCCGCTAATTTGAGCAAGGCCAGGTGTATGTCCAGCCGCCTCTCAAAGCGTGTCGGATCCCGGATGATTGGCTGCTTTAAAAAAAGCGCCCCTTGCTCTTAGCCGAGAGGTGCAGAACAGACCTACTTGAACGTACAGGCGCAACTATTGCTATTGGCAAAAAGGGCTTCTCACCATTATTTTGGCTGAGAGAAGGGCATACAGAGCGATCTGAAAGGTCATTTTTTCGATGCCAGTGCTGAATGCCTTTTCACAAGGCACCTGAATGAAGTGGACGCTAGCATTAATCAGCTGAAACTCTGCTTATGGCCGTAAAAAGCAAGCTATTTAGTTCGCTAATCTTGGCGGTGTCATTGCGCGAATCTGTGTTGGTATTGCCATGCAAACCCCAGGCGGACTTCATGCAAATACTCACCAGCATTTGGCCTCTTCTTTGAGCTGCGTGCCCTGCAAGTTTGGGGTATGGCTACTGATGCGCTAAAACACATACGGCAATTGTGCAAAAGCTCAGCCTAGCCCTTATGCCCTATCCTGAGACCAAAAAGCGTTTGGATGCGATTGGGGCAAAGTCGATGGGCTGCAACTGGAAGCAGCTGACTACTGGAGCGGAGGCTCTTCAACAAAAAAATTGATGAAGGCATTAATGTTCATCGGACGTCCCAGCGCATAACCTTGTCCATAGTGCACACCCTCCGACAGGAGCAGCTGTGCCTGTTCAATTTTTTCAATGCCCTCGGCCACTGTGCAAGCGTTGACGGCAGAGGCTATGCGAACGATTTCAGGGATCAGGCTGGAGCGAACCGTGCCATCTTCCACCTCATAGACGAACGATCTATCAATTTTTAGTATTTCCGGCGAAAGCTGCGTGACGGTTTTTAAGTTGGAATAGCCCGTGCCAAAGTCGTCCACAGCAATCAAAAATCCATGCGCCTTGAGTTGCTGTACTTCGGTAATTAATTCACTGGACAGACTGTGCTCTGTGACCTCAATGCAGATCTCAAAGTCTTTTCTTCCGCAGTCTTCCAACGCATTCGCAAGCAATGGAATCAGTCTGCTGGCCTCTATGTTTTGTGGAAAACAGTTGAGTGCAACACTGAACTTACCTTGGTTCATCTGCGGAAGATGCTCGGCAAGCTCACGGATGGCTTTGCGCATCACCGCATGATCAAAACTACGCTCCAGCCCCTTACGCAAAATAGCGGGAATCATCTGATCAGGGGTCCACGTTTGATCCCCCTCCTTCAAACGTGCTAAGACTTCACAGCCTATGGGGCGCATCGTCCGCAGATCGAATACAGGTTGGTAAAGCAGCATCAAATGTGCATCGTCGCAAAGAAATCGTATGCGATGGCTCAGACGACCGAGCTTTTGCACATAGGGAGTTACGCCAACAATCGCAAGCGCAGCGATCAATAGCAACCCTGGCAAAAAGGCTGGCAGCAACATATCGTGCCGAACTATCGTGAATAGGCTACGTTGCGTCTGCAGCACCACATCTAGCCCAGGCGTCATGCTGATAAGTTCATAGCTCAGCCCTCGCCATACAAATCTTGTTGCATTCTGGCGCGCCGCTCGGACCTTCATGTCCGAAGATTGCTCGATGCCAGTACGTGCATGCAGCAAGATCAGGCCCGCTCTCGTGCGTAACCAAACAACGTCTGCACTCGCATACAAATCGTCAGTAACGTAAGGGCTGACAACGACATTGACCCTTGGGCGCTGCACGATGATGGCCGACTGCTTCTTACCTGCCATCGTCAGCGGCACATTGACAAGCAACTCTGCACCTGAGTCTGTGATGTGAACGGGGTAGTTGCCTTTGATAGGCTCGTATAAAGCGCCCAGGGCTGTAGAGCACGTGAGTCTGCGTTCATCATCTAACAGACCGATTTCGCGCAGATAGCGCGTACCCAGCAAGTAAGAATTCAGACTTATCAAGCCTGGTTCACTGCACCTCAGATCGTCTAGGGCAACCAAACGATCAAGCAGCTCTGTGCTTTCAGCTGCGACTTTCTGGAAAGTTCGCAAAGTATCCTCATGCTGCTGACTAATTCGGCGTTGATCCAACCACACCGTAGCTACCAGTGCACCCGATACAAGGACTAACGCAAGAAGAAGTCCGATCCCGAAAGCAAAAAGCCTTGGCATTTCTGCCATTTTCAGAAGCAGCCAGTAACGGATCTTATTCAAACCAGCCCCCCCTACTCTCAGCAAATGGGATCGATAGCAGACCAAGGATGCTCATCACTTCAGCGAGCCTCAAGCGATGCTGCTTTGTCTGCCTGACTATTCTGCAGCTGTCACACTGGAAAACTTTGACAATTTTTTAGTCGATTGCATCAACCACACGATTTCGACCTTCGCGTTTGGCGATGTATAAATTTTTGTCGGCACGCTCTATGGTGCTTGCCAGCATTTCTTTCTTATTGCGCCGCAGTGCCAGCCCCACACTGATGTGAATCGGAATAACTTTTGCCCCAACACATACTGGCTGGGATTGCATAGCAAGGCGCAGCCGCTCTGCGACCGCACGTGAGGTGGCCTGGTTGGCCTGGCTTAGCAATACGATGAACTCTTCACCGCCATAGCGCGCAAGCACATCACCTTCACGCAGCTGCGCCTGAGAGCGACGAGCGACCTCTCGCAGCACTTTGTCACCGACCGGATGACCAAATCTATCGTTGATTTTTTTGAAATGGTCGATGTCAAACATCAACACTGCCAAGTCCTGAGGCGCTTCCCTATCGAGCACTGCTCTGTCTTGGGAGTTTTGCGCTAAATAGTGGGCTTGGGCTAGATCGAAAAAAGCCCGGCGATTCAGCAGCCCAGTGAGGGGATCATGTGACGCCTCTCGTCTCAGCATTCGCTCAAGTCGAATTTGAGCCGTGACATCTTGGAAGAGCCAAACTCGACCATTGTGAGCATCATTGAGGACAGGGTGTGTGTCTACTCGCCAGATGCATTCGTCCAGCTCCCAATTGGCTGTCACTTGTGCATTCAAAGAGTGTTGTAGAGCCAGATAAACAGACTCCAAGTCGGCAGCGTTATCGCATCGAGTACGCGCAGCACGCATGGCATGCGCGAGTGTGTCCAGTGGAACATACCCGGCCGAGATGTTGAGCAAACCTGAGGCGACTTGATTGACTTGGGCATGTTGACCCAGACCTGATACGACGACGACCCCCTGTGGCACGCTGTTGAAGATGTCATTGAACCTGGCACCAGATTCAATGGTTTCTTCAGCCAGATGACGCGCGTCCAGCAAACGTGCATAGATTGGTCTGAGCAATCCGATCAAGTGCTGCTGCGATGATGGATTGCTGCATAGCGTTGCCGCTTTGGACGCTTGCGAGGCGTCCCACACAAAAAGCAAACCGCCCGCCACCCGTTCGCCTAAATCCAAGCAATTCAAATACGCGATTTTCGCCGGGGTGAACGTCAAATTAGTCGCCAGCATGCTGGGCAAATCTGCAGCGCACAAAAACTGTAAGGCTCCCGCATCATTGCTCAGTTTTTCAGGAATGCGCCAAGACCATGCGGTGCCGCGATGCCAGCTCAAAGGAGGCTCGCTACGCAGCGGTACGGTCTGATCGACAGCATGCTGCTGCAACGCGATCACCAAGCTTGCGTGCGAGAGTTGGCGCGCCAACTCCAAAAAAGCTGCCAGTGAATTTGCGTGCGTCCCCACGGGAAAAAAACCTCAGCGATCCAAGAGATGACGCAGCACGACAGGCGCCACGATCTCAGGTTGCGTTATGTGAGGCAAGTGACCTTCCAGCTCCAAAACCTCGGACACACTGCCTGAGATGTGGGCATGCAGCCATTCGGCAACATCGACCGGTACAGCCATATCCTTGCGACTATGAATCAACCGAGTGTCCGTATTCACACGAGGCACAACACTACGATGATCACTTTGAAAGATCATGCGCAGTATGTGGTGCGCGATATCTGGGCGAATTTTGAACAACGTCGCACTGAAATGTGCAAGGGAGTCCTGCGCAGCCAAGCCCATGACCATAGGTACGAAACCAGCAGCCCAACTCTGATAGTTGGTGGCCATTGCAGCGTAGAGCGCATTCAGATCGCTTTGATCGAAGCCCCCTACATAAGAAGTTGCTTGATCGTTCAAGTAACACGGAGAGGGCTGCAAAAGTACCAAGCGATCAAACAACCCAGGCCGTGCTGCTGCTGCAATCATGCCAATCATTCCACTGACCGAATGACCCACATAAAGTACTCGCTGCACTTGCTGCTCTGCGATGAGTGCCAACAGATCATCAGCGTATCCAAACAGCGAGCTGTGCAAATGCAAGTCATAGCTGTGCTCACCGCCATCGCCACAGCCAGCTAAGTTGTATGAAAGCACCCGAAAATTTGCATCTAAAACAGGACGAATGTAGTCCCAAGATGTCTGATCGGAACCAAAACCGTGGCTAAGTACCACCACTTGTTCCCCTGAACCACTCCACGTAGGCTTTAAACGTTTAGAAGCAGTTGTCAAGGTAGAAGGCTGGTTAGTCATAGTTTTTTAAATTATGAGGCAATTTACTTTTAGACACAGAATTTATTCGCTACGACTTTAGATGATGATCTGCGAAACGATGGGGTTGAATCGACCAGCTTTTCCTAAACAGCTTTCGGGCAATGAGCAGACCGCTGAAGAAGCCTTAGTTCAATGACTGCCCTGAGCATCAACAGCCATTGATCGTTATGTCTTGACCGACTGCAACCAGCCTAATTCTGCCTGCCGGACAATGATGATTACGCACCCCACTCATGGACGCTCGCGTGAATTTCTAAATCATCACGTAAAGCAGACGCTCGGCATAAATGCATACGGCCAAAGGTTGCTTGCGATCCATGCGACCCTAGCGCTCACTATGCAACCTCAACGTGAATGCCTGTTTACGGCATCCTGCACTGCTGGCAATACATTTTCGTAGTTGAATCCGTTTTGTTCTTTCTGCAACGGTTTTGTGACTCGGTTGTTGAGCCAGTCACCCAAACTTCTAGCTTCGCCATGTCGAACCAGTGGATTGTGGCTGTTGCCGGGATAGCGAAACTCTGTGAGGTTCTCAGGGTGGTCTTTGAACTTTTCCGCAAATCCAACAGCAGGGTATTGCTTGCTACCGCCAGCCCATGGGTCTTCGTCTTCGATGGATGACCACATAGGCAGCCGTGTGTCCCACTTCCAAAGGTGTTCGTACTGCCGGCTCACGCTTTGCTTGTGGCAAACGCCGCCGACGATCTGAGGATCAGCACGATCCCAGTGGTAGGTGGTGCGGCACCCTTCACTGTGACCGCTCAAGATAATTGGCAGATTAGAAAACGTCTTGAACCAGCGAATGACTTCCGCAATGTCGTCGCCTCGCGCATCTAAACGTGCTGGATTGACAGCGGTGTACACGCCTTCGCGAGCGCGAGCACCAGCTTGTCTGAGCATTTCTTCGGTTGAACCACCTGGGCAGCCGAGCTTGTTGCCTTCACGGGTCACAAATTCCGGCGTGATCACTGCAAACCCTTCACGGTAGTAGAACTGTGCCAATGTCGTCTCCCAGCCCCACATGCCACCGCAGCCATGGTTGTGAATGACCAGTCCACGCACTGTTGGGTGATTAGGTATCAACGCAGTGAACTTGTCGCGGTACACAGCGCCAAACAACGGCAGGTAAAAGACGCTCCGATCAAGCACTGTACGCACTTGTGCTTGGTCGTAGGCCGGCACTTGGCGGCTTTGCTGCGCATGAGCGCCAGAGATGCCAAGTGATTGAACCAGTGCCAAGCTAAAAGCACTCCATAGAACAGATTTATTGATACGCATGACTGTCTCACTTTTATTGAACTGTTGATTGATTGCTGGCCATAAGCGAATCAGTACCGCCACCCACCTAAGCAAGCTGGCAAGCAGATACTGGCTGTACTGATTCTGTCCGTGGGTTGTCAAGGCAGCATGAGCGGGCGCAAGTCTTGAGCAAGTTCCAGGCTCTGCAACTTGGAAGTGCCTAGTTCAGACAAACGGTCGACTTGGCAACGCAGGTCTGCAATCCGTTTGCCGTTTTGCTCCACCAAGATGCCCTGTTCCGTAGTCGTGCTGCCATACGCCGCGTAGCGGTAGCTGCCCTTGTCGAACGATACGAACGGCAGCGGCTGACCACTCGTGCTGGTATGCGTGCCTTGCTTGAACGCGGTGCTGGCGGCTGTTGCCTTCACCGGATAGACCATCTCCGGCACTCCATCCAGTGGTGCCAAGCGGTACGTCAATTCGTTACCATGTTGATTTCCATCCAGAAGT
>NZ_DLTI01000043.1:0-15033 GCF_002501455.1 Comamonas sp. UBA7840
CGCTCTTCCGGCGTGCAGCAGCACCTGCTGGGCGGCGGTGAGTGTGGCCTGCTCCAGCTGCCAGCCTTGCCAGCGGCTGCGCCATGGCAGGGTGATGAGCTGGACCAGGTTAAAGCTGAGCTGGCGTTCGATCTCGCGCTCATGGCCGTTGACGAAGCGCCCCAGCGTCAGCGTGGGGTTGAACAGGGTCAGGGCCTGGGCGCGCTGCGCATCCTGGCGGGCCAGCTGTGCCAGCCGGGCTTGCAGGCTGGGGCTGCGCAGCAGTGCGATGCGCACGGCCGTGTCGGCATCGACCGGCTGGCTCAGCCACTGGGCGATCTGTGCCTCGGTGGCTTGCTGTTGCACCGCAGTGGCGCTGGCTTCGGGCGTGGGCAGGCTGCTGCCCGCCGGAAGGCGCGCGGCAGTCTGAGCGTTGACTGCGCTGCGCAGCCCATCGGGGGCCACGCTGGCACAACCGGCTAGCAGCAGGGCTCCCAGCAGGGGTGAGAGACGGAGCAAGCGGCGCTTCATGGCTGGTCTCCGTGCCCATGGTGTGCCGCTGCTGCATCTGGCTGGGCAGCTGGGGCTACGGCTTGCTGCGCGGCTTCCCAGCGCAGCACATCGGCGTGACCCCGTGGAAATTCACCGACTGCGGCATTGGCAGCGCGCCAGTCTTGGGGGGCAGCAATCACCGCGCTGCTGGTGGGCAGCGGCGGGTGAACCAGCGCGCGCTGCGGTGCTATCGCTTCAGCAGCTGCAAGGGTAGAGGTGGGCGGTGTTTGGGCCATGGCCCAAGGTGTGGTGCTGCTGAAAGCAAGCAGCCACAGACAAGCAAGGTGCGCGGTGCGCATGCAGCAATCTCCTGCGACAAGATGAACCAAGCATCGGCAGCGGTGTTTGCATGCAGCAAACGGCAAACTGCGGACGCACTTTGGGTATCAGGTCTCAGGCGATGGGTGGTTTGATGGCTTGCACCAGCGTGGCGCTGACAAAGCATGACTGCCCGCTGGCCGGTTGTGTGTGTGCCTGCAAGCCTGAAGGCGGTGCTAATACGACCGGTGTGGAAAGCACGGAATGGCAGATGCCGCATGCCGCACAGGGGGCGCTGTGGTGGTTGCCACCGCAGCCCGGGGCGCTGTCCGTGGTGGTGGCGCAGTGTGTGCTGCCGTGGTCGGTGCCGGTGTCGTGCAATGGACCGCCGGTACCGGCTGCCTGCGCTGCATGGTGTGCTGCGTGCGCGGGCATATCCAGCGCTACCGTGGTGGCCGCAGGCTGGTGGGGCGGCACATTAGGCAGGCTGCCCATGGCCATGGCGTCGCCCAGCAGACCGCGCAGGGTCAGCAGCAACATCATGAACAGGGGCAAGAAGCGGCGCATAGGTAGGAATGATGCCAGAGTGGTGCCAAAGTTCCATGCAGATGGTTTTAGGGCATCAACACGGCTTATCCACCATAGCGACCGGGGCGGTGGTTCATGGACAGCACTTGGTTGAGCGTGAGGGCCGCCAGGATGGACCACAGGGCGCGCTCGGTATCCACAATGAAAAAAGCGCTGAGCAAAATCAGGCAGTCCAACGCCATTTGCACATAGCCCGCGCGCCAGCCGTAGCGCTGCTGCAGGTACAGCGCCGCAATGCCCAGGCCACCCATGGAGCAGCGGTGGCGAAACAGCACCAGCATGCCCACGCCCATGAGCATGCCGCCCACCACTGCTGCGTAGGGTGCTTGGATGCTGTCGATATGAAAAAAGCGGGGCTGCAATTCCGTCACCAGCGACAGCAGGCCCACGGTGCAAAACGTTTTGAAGGTGAAGGCCCTGCCCATTTTGCGCAGGGCCAGCCAGTAAAAAGGCAGGTTGAGCAAGAAGAACCACAGGCCAAAGCCGATGTCGGTGGCGTAGTGCAGTGCAAAGCCCAGGCCCGCCATGCCGCCGGTAACCAGCCCCGCCTGCTTGAAAAAAGCCACCCCCACGGACACCAGCAGCACTCCAGTGACGATGGCAGCCACGTCTTCGAGCGTGGTGTGCGGTGGCGGGGCGCTGGGCGCGGCAGCAGGGCGGGACGATGGAGAGGGCTTGCTCATGGTGCGAAGGATCTGTGCGCAGCGTGGTTTTGCGGCGCACAGATTATGCAGTCTGCCTGCTTAAACGGCGGGTTTTTTGTGTGCCGTGCGGCGCAGGCGCAAACCGTTGGCCACCACCAGCAGGCTCACGCCCATATCGGCCAGCACGGCCAGCCACATGCTGGCGTGGCCGCTGACAGCCAGCGCAAAGAACCCAGCTTTGATACCCAGCGCCAGCCCAATGTTCTGCCACAGCACGCGGTGGGCGCGCTGCGACAGTGCAATGGTGTCCGGGATGCGACGCAGGTCGTCATGCATCAGCACCACATCGGCAGTCTCCATGGCCATGCCGGTGCTGTGCGCACCGCCCATGGCAAAGCCGATGTCGGCTTTGGCCAGTGCAGGGGCGTCGTTGATGCCGTCGCCCACCATGCCCACGGCACCATGGGCTTGCAGTGCATGCAGGCGCTGCAGTTTGTCTTCGGGTAGCAGACCACCTTCGGCCTGGTTGATGCCCGCCTGGGTGGCCATGGCCCGCACCGCATCGGGGTGGTCGCCGCTGAGCACCACGGGTGCGATGCCCATGGCTTGCAGTTGCTGCACGGCCTGCCGGGCTTGCGGGCGCAGCGTGTCGGCCACGGCAAACAGGGCCAGTACGTGGCTGCTGGTGGCCAGCAAACTGACGCTGCGGCCCAGGCTGCTGTGGGCGTACACGGCGGCTTGCAGATCGGAGCTGGCCAGCCCGTTTTCCTGGGCCCAGCGCAGGTTGACCAGGTAGTAGGTAGCGCCGTGAATGCGCGCCTGCACGCCGCGCCCGGGCAGCGCTTGCAGGTCTTGGGCGGGCGAGGCTCTCAGCCCTTCGGCATGCAGGCCTTGGGCAATCGCGTGCGAGACGGGGTGGGCAGAACGCGAGGCCATCTGCCACGCCAGCAAGGCCACATCGGCTTGGGTGGTGGTGGCGTTGTCGAGCACCTCCCAGGCCACCAGTGCAGGCTGGCCGGTGGTGAGGGTGCCGGTTTTGTCCAGCGCAATGGTGCGCAGGTGGCGTGCAGATTCCAGCACGCTGCCGCCTTTGAGCAGCACGCCATGGCGCGCTGCTGCCGTCAAGGCGCTGACCACGGTGACGGGCGTGGACAGCACCAGCGCACATGGGCAGGCAATCACCAGCAGGGCCAAGGCTTGGTACAGCGCATCCAGCCACGCCCAGCCCAGCAGCAGCGGGGCCAGCACGGCCAGCGCAATGGCCAGCACCATCACGATGGGTGTGTAGATGGCGGCAAAGCGGTCAACAAAACGCTGGGTGGGCGCTTTGCGGGCTTGGGCCTGTTCTACGGCTTTGACGATGCGCGCCAGCATGGAGTCGGCGGTGGCAGCCGTGACTTGCACCTGCAGCTCGGCCTGTTGGTTGATGCTGCCCGCCCATACGCTGTCGCCCGGGGTTTTGTCCACGGGCACGCTTTCGCCGGTGATGGGGGCCTGGTTGACGCTGCTGTGGCCTGCGGTGATGGTGCCATCCAGCGGAATGCGCGCACCAGGGGGCACACGCACGGTGGCACCGGTGGGCACCTCGGCCGTGGGCTTGGTGTGGCTGCTGCCGTCGGGTTTCAGCACCTCGGCGGTGTCGGGGGTCAGGCCCAGCAGGTTGCGAATGGCCAGGCGGGCACGGTCCATAGCCTGGTCTTCAATGCGCTCGGCGGCGGCGTACAGCGCCATCACCATGGCAGCTTCGGGCCACTGGCCAATCAGGAAGGCGCCAGTCACGGCCACGGCCATCAGTGCATGAATGCCCAGTTGCAGGTGAGCCAGGCTTTTGAGCCCCGCCTGGTACACGCCCAAGCCCGACAGACCAATTGCCACCACGGCCAGCGCCATGCCTGCATATTCGAGCGCGGGGATCTGCGGGGCGAGCCAGTGCGAGGCTTCGGCCAGCAGCGCCATGACCAGTGCAGCGCTGATGCGCGGCCAGCCCGGCAGCACGCCGTGGTCATGGCCGTGATCGTGGTCGTCTGCGTGGCTGTGCGCTGCATGATCGTGCTTGTGCCCCTCATGGTCAGAGTGCGCATGCGCTTTGGGGGCTGCGGGTGAGCAGCAGGGCGAGTGCGTGTGTTTGGTGTCCATGCCATGATTGGAATGTTGAAAGTCACTTGAAGGTCAAGCCCATGACAGCACTGCGCATAGGGGAGGCTGCCAAACGCACGGGCGTATCGGCGGTCAATATCCGTTACTACGAAAAAGAAGGGCTGCTGGCACCCGCAGCCCGCCACGACAACGACTACCGCTTTTACGGTGAGGCGGACTTGCACCGGCTGCGCTTTATCCGGATGTGCCGGGCGATGGATATGTCGCTGGATGAAGTGCGTACTTTGCTGGCGCTGGACGGTCGCAAGCCCGACGATTGCCACGCAGCGGCGGCCACGATCGAAGCGCATTTGCACCATGTGCGC
This sequence comes from Comamonas sp. UBA7840, assembly GCF_002501455.1. NCBI lineage: Bacteria > Pseudomonadati > Pseudomonadota > Betaproteobacteria > Burkholderiales > Comamonadaceae > Comamonas > Comamonas sp. UBA7840. The sequence goes on from NZ_DLTI01000043.1 coordinate 4,484, forward strand.
CAGCGCTTGAAAGAGCTGCGCGCGCTGGAAAAAGAGTTGCAATCCCTCAAGGCGGTGTGCGATGGCCAGCAGCCGCGTTGCAACCTGATTGCCGCCTTGCACGCACAGGCCGATGCCAGCTTGCCGCCCGAGCCCGGCTCGCATGTCAAGCGCCATGTCTAACAGCGTGCTCTAAGGCCCGTGCGCATCGCTTGGGGGCGGGAAGGCTTCACCCATCCGTAGGCAGGGCGATGAAATAAAAAGAGAGCTATCTGCGCTTGTTCAATCAAGCTTTGAAGCATAAAAAGTCTTGTATTGCTTGGTTTAAAAGCGCTAGCAGCTATATTTTTTGCGGGTACACATGCGGGTGACATCCTTGCGCTTTTGTGCGGCTTGTCACTGCAAAGTCACCGTTGCGGCAACAATGCCAGCATGCATAGCAAAGATGGAATCCCCGGTTTTGACTGGAGTGGTGTGCGAGCCATGGTGTTTGATATGGACGGCACCTTGCTCAACACCGAATATGTGATCGTGCAAGCGGCCAGCCATGCGCTGGTGCATCTGGGCCACGCGCCGCTGCCAGAGGGCTACCACATGCCCAATATGTTTGGTACGGCCGCAGACTTGATGCTGGATGTGCTGCACGAGCGCGGTGTGCCCGTGCCGCCGGGCGGCCGCGCCGAAGCGGGGGCGCTGTTCGAGCGCTTTTACGCGGCGCAGCCTTCTGGCGCTGCGCCTTTGTATGACGGCGTGCTGGACTGGCTGCAAGCCGCCCAGGCGCGGGGCATCAAGCTGGCAGTGTGTACCAACAAACAGCATGCGCTGGCACTCAAGGGGCTGGAGGCCGCTGGCATTTTGCACCTGTTCGAGGTAGTCACCGGGCGCGACAGCTGCGGTGTGACCAAACCTGCGCCAGAGCCTTTGTTTCACACCCTGTCCCACCTGAAAGTCAGCGCGCAAGATGCGGTGTTTTTTGGCGATACGCACGCCGATGCAGGTTGTGCCGAAGCTGCAGGCGTGCGGTTTGTCTGGTTCAAATCGGGCTTTGGCACCGAGCGGGTGCGGGAGTTTGCGCAAGTGCTGTCGTTTACCCAGTACAGCGAACTGGCATTTGCGCCTGCATGAAGCGCAGGCCGCGCAAAGGCGCGTGCGGTGGTGGAGGCGTGCAAAGCTGGCAGCATGCCTTCACGCGCCATGCTGCGCCGCAATCAGCTTAAAACTGGAAGGTGGCGCCCACCAGCGGCCCGCCCTGGCTGAAGTCCAACTGCTTGCCGTGGTTGCGGTAATTGACCTGCAAGTGGCGATAGCCCAGCGAAAAGTGAATATTTTCTCGCCACTGGTAATTGATGGTGCCCAGCATCTGCCACGTGGCGTCGGAGCCCACCCCCCATCCGCCGGTATCCACGTAAACCAGCGAAGACCACTGGGGTGCAAAGTCATAGCGCCAGCGCACCGCAACCACGGGGTCGACAAAAGAAGTGCTGGACTGCACAGCGGCGATGCCAGGTAGGGTGACCGAGGCGTCAATATCCCACAGGCGTGCGCCAGCCAAAAAATCCACACTGGATTGCTTGGCCCACTGCCAGTTGTAGCCCCCAGTCAATGTCACGGAGGTTTGGCGCACCTTGGCGCGGGCAGAAAGGCCCAGAGGCAAGGCAGCAGAGCGGGATGCAGACGCATGGCTGGCATCCCCATGCAACACCCAGCGACCTTGGCGCGCTGTGCCGGACACAAAGAATGCAGTGTCCAGATTTTCCAGAATGTCAGAAAAAGATTGCTCCACATGCGCAGCAGGCGCTCCCCGCAAGGGCTTGATGCGCCCATCCAGTCCGGTCATCCAGACATAGGGGGTGAGCTGAAAACGCCATGCCTCAGGTGAAGCCGTTTGCGCAGTGGCTGGGCCATGCAAAGCAAGGACAGCGCCGCAAAGGATGGTGCTTTTGAGTGTCAACCCAAAGAGATGTGGCGGATTTTTCATGGCAAAAGTAAATAATGTGTCATCGCTATATTACTGATTGCTTGTCATGCGGCGCATCTGGCATTCCCGCTCTACAGATCGGCGATCTGCGCTGTTTCCCCATTTTTCTGCAGGAGGTTGAATGACTCTGAAATTTCCGCGTATTCGTCCGCAATTGGCGGCACTTTTGCTCAGCATTACAGGGGCCGCAGCAGCCTCTAGTGCCTGGGCCTGCACCAGGCTGGTGTTTCACGGTGCCGATGGGCAGGTGGTGACAGCGCGCTCGATGGACTGGAAGAGCGACATCGTCAGCAATCTGTGGGTGCTGCCACGAGGCATGGCGCGCACCGGGCAGACTGGCCAGCACACCATCCGCTGGACTTCCAAATACGGCAGCGTCATCACCTCGGGTTACGATATTTCTACGACCGATGGGGTGAATGAGGCGGGCCTCAATGCCAATTTGCTGTGGCTGGTGGAGTCGGAATATCCGGCCTTTGATGCCAATAGCAAGCCGGGGCTGACGATTGCAGCATGGGCGCAGTACGTGCTGGACAACTTTGCCACGGTACAAGAGGCGGTGGAGGCGCTCAAAACGCAGCCCTTCACCATCGTTTCAGATAACGTGCCGGGCGAAAATCGTCTGACCACGCTGCACCTGTCCATGTCGGATGCCAGCGGTGATAGCGCCATCGTGGAATACATTGGTGGCAAGCAGGTGATTCACCACAGCCGTGATTACCAAGTGATGACCAATTCCCCGATTTTTGAGGAGCAACTGGCACTCAATACCTATTGGCAGCAGATCGGGGGCACCACCATGCTGCCGGGTACTAACCGTGCAGCCGATCGCTTTGCGCGCGCATCGTTTTATGTGAATACCATTCCCAAAGACCAGAGTCCGAACAAAAATCTGGCCAGCGTATTCAGCGTGATTCGGAATGTCTCGGTGCCTTATGGCATCAGCACGCCCGGGCAGCCAAATATCTCATCGACCCGCTGGCGCACGGTGTTCGATCACCAGCGCAAACTGTATTTCTTTGAGTCCGCCCTAACGCCTAATACGTTCTGGGTGGATCTCAATGCGCTGGATTTCAGTCCACAAAGTGGCAAGGTACTGAAACTGGATCTGGGGGCAGATCAAAGTCACACCTACGCAGGTAACGCAACACCCGCCTTCAAACCTGCTGCGCCCTTTCAATTTTTGGGCATTTAAGTGGTTGCAAGGTTGTGTCGGTGCACCGTGAACCAGCCTTGGCTTCTATATACCGAATGAAAAACACTCAGCCCGCACAAGGCGGGCTGTGGTGAGGATGGAGTCGCTGGCTGGGCGTTAGCGTATTACGGGCGGCGCACCGCGAAAACCCAGGGCTTGAGAGATTTCAAAAGCCGTGCTTTGCAGCTTGGGCAGCCAGCCTTCATCCAGGCGGTCGGCGGGAGCGGAAATAGACAGGGCGGCAATCAGCTTGGCCTGGTCGTCATAAATACCTGCGGCCATACAGCGCACGCCCAGTTCCAGCTCTTCGTTGTCGTAGGCAACGCCAGTTTCGCGGGCTTTGCTCAGCTCGCGCTCCAGCATGGGCAGCTGGGTCAGGCTGTTGTGGGTGTTGCCCGCCAGACCTGTGCGCATGGCGTAGGCACGCACGCGCTGGGGCTCGTCTGCCGCCAGAAACAGCTTGCCGTTCGAGGTGAGATGCAGGGGCGCATGGCCCCCAATCGCGCGTACTACCTGCATGCCGGAGCGTTCGCTGTAGGCGCGCTCAACATAGACGATTTCATCGCCTTGGCGAACGCTCAAATTCACGGGTTGCTGGATTTGTTTGTGCAGCAGGCGCATGGCGGGCAAGGCGGTTTCGCGCACGCTCAGGCGTGCTTTGACCAAGTTGCCCAATTCCAGCAGGCGCATGCCAAGGCGGTAGCTGCCGGATTCGGGGCGGTCCACAAAACGGCCTGCGGCCAGGTCGTTCAAAATGCGGTGTGCAGTGGAAGGGTGCAGGCCGGTTTTTTCGCTGATGTCTTTCAAAGACACAGCCTCTTCGCGTGATGCAAGTACGTCGATCAGGACAAACATGCGCTCCAGCACTTGAACACTGGGTTTGGCGAGTACGTCTTGATCATTTTTCTTCATGTGGAATCCCAGTCTCTCAGATGGGCGGATTCTAGCCGCCACTGGTCGGCGTGACACACATCTTTGGTGTGGATAGCCCCCTTCAATCGATCTCTTCAGGTTTTGTCGACGCGATGCCACAAGTTGTCGCGTAAAACCTCATGGGGATGAAATTGCGCCTTGTAGCGCATTTTGGGTGACTGCTCGATCCAGTAGCCAAGGTACACATAAGGCAGTCCCATGCTGCGCGCAAATTCAATTTGCCACAGCACATTGAAGGTGCCGTAGCTGGCGCCCGGGTCGGGTTCGTAGAAGGTGTAGACCGCAGACAGTCCATCTTCCAGACAGTCAATGATGGACACCATGCGTAACGCATTGTTGGCATGGGGATCGCGAAACTCGACCAAACATGTCTCCACACGGCTTTGCAGCAGGAACTGGGTGTACTGCTCGACGTTGTCTTGGTCCATGCCGCCGCCGCTGTGGCGTGCGTGCTGGTAGCGCTGGTACAGGTCGTAATGCTCTTGCGAAAAGTGCAGGCGCTGCACGTTGATCTCGAGCTCTGCATGCTGCTTTCGCGCGCGGCGCTGGCTGCGCGTGGGCTGGTATGCCTGCGTGAGCACGCGCAGCGGCTGACAGGCACTGCAGTGGCTGCAATACGGGCGGTAGGTAAATAAACCGCTGCGGCGAAAGCCCTGGCTAACCAAGGCAGAGTACACCTCTGCCTGTATCAAATGGCTGGGAGCAGCGACCTGCGAGCGAGCCTCTTGCTGCGGCAGGTAGCTGCAGGGGTAGGGCGCAGTGGCGTAGAACTGCAGGCTGTAGTGCGGCAGGTCGTTGAGCTGTGTCATGCGGTACAGAACTTCAGAGTCTTCAGCAAAGCGAGTCCCAGTATACGGGGCGGAAATTCCAGTCCATTGTGGGCTGTTGCTGCTGGCGAGTTGCTTCAGTCAGAAAGTCTGCGCGGGGCTGTTCGCGCGCACCCAGGGAGGCCAAATGGGCGGTGGCTTGCTGGCAGTCGATTTGTGTGGCTCCATGGTGGCGGCAGAGCCCCACCAGCGCGGCCAGCGCGACCTTGGAGGCATCGGTCGCATGGGCAAACATGGATTCACCATACACAGCCTGCCCAAGGGCTATGCAATATAAGCCGCCCACCAATTGGTTGTTGACCCACGTCTCCACGCTGTGTGCCAGGCCCTGCGCGTGCAAGTCACAGTATGCCTCCAGGATCTCGGGCACGATCCAGGTGCCGTTTTGCCCCGCGCGGGGTGTGTTGGCGCAGTGGGTAATGACTTGTCGAAAGCTGGTGTTAATACGCACCTCATAGCTGGGCATGCGGATGAACTTGCGCACGGTTTTGCGCAGCGAGGGGTGCAGGCGAAAATCGCTGGTCTTGAGCACCATGCGCGGATCGGGTGACCACCATAAATTAGGCTGCCCTGGGCTGAACCATGGAAAAATGCCGCGCTGGTAGGCTGCCTGCAAATGGGGTGCATCCAGCACCCCACCTGCCGCCAGCAAGCCGGGCATGGGGGAGTCTTCCCCCCAGGCAAGGTCTACAGGGGGGAAATCATCATCGGCTTCCAGCCAAATCAGGGGTGGTGCTTGCATTGTTGGTATCAAAAAAATATGAATTTGGGTTTGCTGGCAGTGACTCACCCATCTGCCAGGGCGGTGCGGCCAGTGCCATTCCTACATCCAACACTGTCCTATGGGGACAAATGGAACGATGGATCATGGCTATGGTTGCATCAGTATCTTCGGCGGCATTATGTGATGCCGGCTCCGGCAGATGCGGATGAAGGAGGTGGAATCATGTTGTCTATGGGTCTTTTTGGTACGGAGCCACGCTACATCCGCCGTGCGCGTGCCTATTTGGAAGAAGCACGCATGGCGATGCTGGAGCACTCCATTGCTGCGGAGCACTATCAGGCTTCCGCAGATATGTACGCTGAGCGCGCGCGTCGCCTGGAGCAAGAGATCGCGACCTGGGAGGCGAAAAAAAATGGTGTGGAAGTCATGGAGCCTGTGCATGAGGCTCCTCCAGCCAAGCATGCGGCGCATGGTCGTCTAGAGCCCTCGCGCAAACATGCGCTGACCAAAGAGAAGGCTTCGGTCGGCATTGTGCGCGCTGCATGAGGGCTGTGTGCTTGCTGCGCACAAGAAAAAAGCCAAGCATTTTGCAATGCTTGGCTTTTTATGTGGCTCCCCGACCTGGGCTCGAACCAGGGACCTGCGGATTAACAGTCCGTCGCTCTACCGACTGAGCTATCAGGGAATATTGCGGTATTGCCTTGTTTTTGAAATTGCAAGGCGACAATTTTGGCTCCCCGACCTGGGCTCGAACCAGGGACCTGCGGATTAACAGTCCGTCGCTCTACCGACTGAGCTATCAGGGAATATTGCGGTATTGCCTTGTTTTTTGAAATTGCAAGGCGACAATTTTGGCTCCCCGACCTGGGCTCGAACCAGGGACCTGCGGATTAACAGTCCGTCGCTCTACCGACTGAGCTATCAGGGAATATTCGGTAAGTTTTGCAGCGCAAAACTCAAAAATCTTGTTGGCTCCCCGACCTGGGCTCGAACCAGGGACCTGCGGATTAACAGTCCGTCGCTCTACCGACTGAGCTATCAGGGAACAAGAGCTAGATTATATACATGGATTTTTGGCGCTTTGGAAAGTTGCCTCAAAAAAGAGAAGCAGGTGGGGCTTATGCAGGTTCAGGCCGCAGCCACAGCCAGAGCAAAACAGCCGCCATGCAACTGCTGGCCACGATGCGTAACCACATGGGGGTGGGGGTGAACCAGAGTACAACCGCGCAGACGCCCATCATGGCGGCAGCGCTGCGCTTGGCGCGGCGGCTGACACAGCCCCCGGCATGCCAGTTTTGCAGCATGGGGCCAAACAGGCGGTGGTTCCACAGCCAGGCATGCATGCGCGGTGAACTGCGCATGGCAGCCCAGCCTGCAATCAAGATAAAGACGGTGGTGGGCAAGCCTGGAATAAACACGCCCGCAACGCCCATGAGCAAAGAAAGCGCGGCCAGCCCACGCAGCAGCCAGCGCGTGTACCAACGGCGCGCCACGGCAGGAGTGGGCATGGCGGCATGCGGTGGTGGTACTTCAGGCTTGGCGGGCAAGGACATGGCGTGATTGTGCCTGTAGCGCCCAGATGCAGACGATGGTTGTGGGCAAGCACTTTGAAAAACAGAGCTTTCGGTGCCTGTCATTCATAGCTTTCCAATGGTTTTGGTAGTGAAAGCAATGGCTGATGAGCGCTGGCTGCTATTTATATCTTCATAGCAAGATAGTGCTGTGCTTGGGAGGCGGGCAGAAAAAAGGCCTGCAAAGCAGGCCTTACGACAACAGCAGGCAGCACCAGCTTTGATTAATTTCTCGCAGGCGTAGCGTTGGGCTTTTTGTCTGCAGCGGGGCTGCTTTTGCTGATCTTGCCCATAAAGAGCACGGTGAAGTAAATCCACATGGCGATAACGATCAAGATCACAATCAGGCTCATCAGGCCGTAGTCTGTGGAGATCAAATCGGTGAGCATCTTCATAGCAAACATCCTCCGCAATCAGTCATGGGTGAGTAAAAGTACGTCCACTATCAGGGGTGGGGGGCATCTGGCGTTTGCGACACATCAAGGTGCGCGACTGCGCGGTTTGCGTTAGAGCAAGGGTCTGGCGGGTGGTTTTTTGCATACCATCGCTGCGTTGCCGATCAGCGGTAGCAAGCTTTTATTTTTGAATGGATAAAGACAGATGATCGACCCCTCCAGCGTCACGCACAGTGTGCAATTGGCTGTAGCTCCTGTGTTCTTTTTGACGGCCGTGGCAGGCATGATCAGCGCCGTGGCCGGGCGGCTGGCGCGCATCATTGACCGGGCGCGTGTGATGGAAGACCGTGTTCGCGCCAGCACCGATGAGGAGTTCATCCAGCGCGGCTTGATGGAGCTGAACTATCTGCGCAAGCGTGGTCGTATTGCCAACTGGTCGATTGGTTTGCTCACGCTGTGCGGGTTCTTGATTGGACTGACGATTGTGTTTCTGTTCATCGGGCAGGCATGGGTGGCCGAGCAAGGGCACCATGTGGCGGTGTTTTCTTTCTTGGCGGGGGTGGTCTCTTTTATTGCCGCACTGGCCTGCTTTATGTGGGAGACGGTGTTGGCCACGGATTTGCTGAATTTCAATGTGCTGGAGATGGACCGGAAAATGCGGCACTGAACCTAAAGCACCAACTGCTGTGTGCACATGGGTCAGAAAAAAAGGAGGCTCTACAGCCTCCTTTTTTGTATGCGATGCACGCACCGCTATTCAGTTTTTGGGATCGATTGGGTCCAGCCACGACTGGGCGGCATCAATCACGCACTGGGTCAGCCGCTCCAGCCCCGTCTGCGCGTTGCGCGCATGGGCCCAGTACAGCGGCACGGAAATACCGGTGCCTGGCAGCAGCTCCACCAAACGGCCATCTTTGAGATGGTCCTGGATAAGCACGGTGGGGTGCATTCCCCAGGCGATATGGGCTTCGCAGGCGCGAATGAAGGCATGGGCCGAAGGTACCCAGTGGCGCGGTGGCATGTGCCGCGCAGTGACGCCTTGTTGCTGCAGCCACTTGTCTTGCATGGCGTCTTTGCGGCCATACGTCAGCATCGGTGCTTGTGCGAGGGTATGGGCCGTGATGCCTGCATCGCCAAAGTAGCGCGCAATGAAAGCCGGGCTGGCGGCAGCCACGTAGTGCATATTGGCCAGGGGCCAGATGTTGCAGCCGGTGATGTGGCTCGACGATGCGGTGACTGCCGCCATCACTTCACCTTCTTTGATGCGCTTGGCCGTGTGGTCTTGGTCATCAATGCTGATGTCCAGCAACTCATTGCCGCCCTGGGTGAAGGCGGCCATGGCATCCACAAACCAGCTGTTGAGTGAGTCTGCATTGACGGCCAGCTTGAGGGTGGGGCGTGCAACCTGTCCTTCAGGCACCAGCTCGGGGTTGGCGCGGCGCAATTCGTTTTCCAGCAGGGCGACCTGCTCGACATGCAGACACAGGCGCCGTCCCGCTTCGGTGCCGGTGCAGGGCGTGCCGCGCATGACCAGCACTTGCCCCACACGCTCTTCCAGCAGTTTGATGCGCTGTGAAATGGCGGAAGGCGTCACGTGCAGCTTGCGCGCGGCACGGTCAAAGCTGCCTTCGCGCAGCACGGCGGCCAAAGCTTCCAACCCAGCGTAGTCGAGCATGTAGTAAAACTTAATTTGATTGAGATTGTTTAATTTTACTTATGTTCTTCGCCCTTCGACAATTGCGGGCATGTGGACTGCAAACATTACTGCTTCGTGGCTGGCTGGGTTTACCGTGTGCCTGTCGCTCATTATTTCGATTGGTGCGCAAAACCTGTATGTGCTCAAACAGGCGGTGCGCGGCCAGCATGTACGCGCTTGCGTGGCGTGGTGCGTGGTCTCTGACGCCTTATTGATTGGCCTGGGTGTTGCCGGCATGGCGCAATTGCTCAGCAGCCAGCCCGATGTGGCTCGGTGGCTGGGCTGGGGTGGGGTGCTGTTTTTGTTGGGCTATGGCAGCTTTGCGCTGTGGCGCATGTGGATGGCGCCCGATGCTTCGGTGGTTGCAGACAGCACGCAAGTTGCGCCCCGTGGCTTGCTGGGGGTGCTCAGCGCATTGGCGGTGATTACCTTGTTCAACCCCCATGTGTATCTGGATACGGTGGTTTTGGTCGGCTCAATTGGCGCGCGCCAAGAAGGCCATTTGAAGTGGATGTTTGTGCTGGGTGCTGCCTGCGCCAGCCTGGTGTGGTTTGGTTTGCTCAGTTTTGCAGCACAGCGCATGCGCGGTATTTTTGCCAAGCCTATGGCATGGCGCGTTCTGGATGGCCTGACGGGCGTGATGATGCTGGCTCTGGCCTACTGGGTATGGCAAGGCTTGTCGGCAACAGTTTGAATCTGAGTCCGAGCTTGGGATGCTGCTATCAAAAAAGCCCGTAGCTCACGCTACGGGCTTTTTTGTTGGGTGGAGCCAGCGAAAGCGCTTAATTCAGGCGTGCCAGCACTTCCAGCAGCTTCCACTGGTTGGCCAGAATTTGGTAGTGCGCGGTTTCGCCCGTTTTTTGACTGACCGCCTCAATGAACACCACATTGCCTTGCGATTGGGCGGGTTTCATGGCTGGCTTGATCTTGTCGTAGTTATAGCGCTCGGCCAGGTCGCCACGGAAATTCAAAACACGGTCACTGCCACTGGACAGATGTGCAGCAAACAGCTCCAAGGTGCGTGCCAAGGTAACTTCGCTGAGACCGACGGTGATGGCTTTTTCCATGGGGATGGACGCGTTATCGCTCATAAAGATGATCCGGTTAAATAAACAAGGTGCAATGCGTATCTGCTGTGGGCATGCATCATGCCGCAGCAAGGCCAAAATTTGTACATGTAGAAGCAAATTGCTCGGGCTAGGGCTTGCAAACTGTTGTAAACAGTGCTGATGCACCCCACAAAAAAGCGCTA
>NZ_DLTI01000043.1:15273-57666 GCF_002501455.1 Comamonas sp. UBA7840
TAGCGCTTTTTTGTGGGGTGCCGTGCTGGCGCAGCACCCGTGATGCATCGCGTTGGCGATGACGCATTAGAAGGCTGGAACGACAGCGCCCTTGTACTTTTCGATGATGAACTTTTTGGTCTCTGGCGAATGCAGAGCCTTCATCAGTTTGGCAATGTCAGCGTCATCAGCGCGATCCTTGCGAGCGGCCACGATGTTGGTGTAGGGCGAATCTGCACCTTCGATGAACAGCGCATCCTTGGTGGGATTGAGCTTGGCTTCAATTGCGTAGTTGGTGTTGATCAGCGCCAGGTCCACGTCGGCCAGGGCGCGGGGCAGCAAAGGCGCTTCCAGTTCCTTGAACTTCAGCTTCTTGGGGTTCTTGACCACGTCCAGCGCAGTAGCGGTCAGGTTGCTGGGGTCTTTGAGCTCAATCAGACCTTGCTTGGCCAACAGCAGCAGGGCGCGCCCACCGTTGGAGGGGTCGTTGGGGATGGCCACTGTGGCGCCGCTCTTGAGTTCAGCCACGTTTTTGACTTTCTTGGAGTAGGCACCAAAGGGTTCTACGTGCACCTTGCCGTTGGGCACTTGCACCAAGCTGGTCTTGCGGTCTTTGTTGTAGCTGTCCAGGTACGGTTGGTGCTGGAAGAAGTTGGCGTCCAGTTGCTTGTCTTCCACGGCGGCGTTGGGCTGCACGTAGTCGCTGAATTCCTTGACTTGCAACTCAATGCCGTCCGCCTTGAGCTGGGGCTTGATGAAGTTCAGGATTTCTGCGTGGGGCACGGCAGTGGCAGCCACTTTCAGAACGTCGGCGGCTTGGGCGGACAAAGCCAAAGTGGCAATGGCTACGGCGGTCAGGGTCTTCTTCAACATATTGATTCCGTTCAAATAACAGTTCAGTGCTGTGTTGTCTCAGCCCTGTGCGCACCGATTGCGGCTTCAGGGTGTGGGGCAAGTGTAATCTTGGTGCTGCAGTCCGCTAAGTAACTTTTCCTAATTTGGTTATAAAGAAAGTGGTTTTTATGCAATTTATTGCGTTTTGGAGTGTCTGTGCAGCCTGAAGACTTGGAAAAGCTGGTGCGCACCCGCATGCCGTTTGGCAAACACAAAGACATGCTGATCTGTGATTTGCCCGGTAACTATCTGGCGTGGTTTGCGCGTGAGGGCTTCCCCGCTGGGGAGATCGGCCAGCTGCTGCAGCTGATGCATGAGTTGGATCACAACGGCCTCAAAGACTTGCTGGCGCCTTTGCGCATGCAGCGTTAGCGCGAACGTGGCTGGCGCTGGGGCTGTGCCGGGGCGGTAGTGCAAAACGCCCCACGGCGCAAACCTGTGGGGCGTTGGATGCCAGCGCGTGCCGTGTGAATTACATGGCGGCAGCGCGTGCTGCTTCGGCCTTGGCCTTGGCTTCGTCCAGCTTCTTTTGCAGCGCAGCAGCTTCGGCTTCGGCGGCCTTGGCTTCTTCAGCGGCCTTGGCCTTAGCTGCGGCGTCTGCTTTGGCTGCAGCATCGTCACCGCTGAAAGCGCCAGCGATGGCGTTGCCAGCCACGGTGCCTACGACGGCGCCCGCAGCGGTAGCGGCCATGGTGCCCATCAGGCCTGAGCCTGCAGGACGTGCGGCTGCCACGGGTGCAGCAGCAGGTGCTGCAGCGGCTGCAGGTGCGGCTGGAGCGGGTGTTGCTGCTGCCGTAGGCGCTGCGGGGGTTGCAGGCTTGGCGGGGGCTTTGTTGATGGCAGCGGGGCGCACCGACTTGCCACCACCCATGCGCTTAGCGTGGGCCAGCGAAGGGGCAGCCAAAGCAGCAACAGTTACGGCGATCACAGAAGCGGTGGTGCGAAAAGATGTTTTCACTGAGGTTCCTGAATAAAGGATTTCAATTGAAGGGTCATGTAAGAACCGCAGCACGCAGCAGTGCGTGCTGTTGGGTAGTACATGGGGGATGAGAGGCAGATTTCAAGCCACAAGTTCCCGTTGATCGGGAATGCGGCGGTGCCTGCAGAGCGCACACCTTGGAATATTGCGTTATGGGTGTGCGCGATAAATTCTAAGGCCTTGGCACGGGGTTGGATAAAAAAATAGCTGCAAGCGCTTGAATACAAAGGTTTTTGGATAGTTATCTATCTCAAAGTCTTTTGCAGTCAGCGCAAGCAGCTACTTTTTCTGATGCGTGCGGTATGCAGCCGGGGGCTGCAGCGATGGACGGTGGTGGATGGCTGGCTATTGCAGAATTTCCAGCAGGCGGTCCAGCCCCCCTTCATTGATGCAGATGTTGGCCTCTGCGCGCACGCGGGGCTTGGCGTGGTAGGCCACCGACAGGCCAGCGGCTTGCATCATGGGAATGTCGTTGCTGCCATCACCCACGGCAATGCATTGCGATGGTGCAATACCCAGCAGGCTGGCCACTTCCAGCAGCGTGCGGCGCTTTTCGGCGCCATCACAAATATCGCCCCATGTCTGCTCGACCAGGCCGCCGGTCACTACGCCGTCTTGCATCTCCAGCACGTTGGCGCGCACAAAGTCGATGCCCAGCAGGCCGCGCACATGTTCTGCAAAGTAGGTAAAGCCACCCGACACCAGCAGCACCTTCAGGCCTGCGGCTTGTGCGGTTTTGACCAGTTTTTCGGCCCCGGGCGTCAGGCGCAGGCGCTCGGCCAGCACGCGGGACATGTCGGCTTCGGTCACGCCCACCAGTTTGCCAACGCGCTGGCGCAGGCTGTCTTTGAAGTCGGTGATTTCACCGCGCATGGTGGCTTCGGTAATCGCGGCCACTTCGGCCTTTTTGCCCGTCACATCAGCAATCTCGTCAATGCACTCGATGGTGATGAGCGTGGAGTCCATGTCAAAAGCCATCAATTTGTAGTCGCTGAGCTTTTGCGGGGCGGTGGTGTTCTGGATGGTTAGACCGGGGGCGAATTCGGTGGCAGGCATGGACTCGGATAGCGACAAGGGGGTTGCAAAGCAGCCCCGGCACCGAAGGCGGCGGCCGGGGCTGCGGGAGATTATCGCGGTTCTCGCACGACTGCGAGGTGCAATCGGTCATTACTGGGGCTGGATGCCCGCGGCTTTGACCAATTCGGCGTGCAAGGCAATGTCTGCAGCGATGGTGGCTTTCAAGGCATCGGGCGTGGAGGGCGCAGGCTCCATACCGCTGCTGGCCAGCTTGGCCTGAATATCGCCTTGCAGGGCTTGGTGCACGGCAGCATTCAGCTTGGCTGACGATGTCGGCAGGGGTATTGGCGGGCGCCAGCAGGTCCTTCAGAATTGGTAGCTGCTGGCGTATGTCTGGCAAAGGGTTCATCCCTTTTTTCCATATAAATACAAGTCGTCTGACCACGTCGCCAGCCATTCAGGCTTGTAGGCCACAAATACCGCACACATCATGCCGGTGACCACCGCATCTCCCCATGCCATGAGCCAGCGGGCGATGGTCGAGAGGTCTTCATTCACACCGGGCAGCTCATGTCCCAAGGCCGCAGAGAGCATGCCGGCCGCAAACAAGCTCAGCACCGTGCCCACAAAGCCGCGGCCAAAAATATAGACAAACACCTTGGTGCCCAGCCAGCGGCGCAGCAATGCGCCCCAGAGCATGGCGAATGTGGCAGGCACGATGCCGTGCCATACGGTCAGGCGCAGCGCTTCTTCAGCGCCCAAACCCGGGGAGAGCACACAGGCCGTCGCACCGACCACGCACAGCGCGGGCACGGCCAGCGGCCAGCCCAGGCACATCATGACCAAACAAGCGCCCGACCATTGCAGCTGCAGCTGCAGCGGCATCTGGTGCAGCGTGGGCAGTGCCCACAGCCATGGCAAGACCACCACGGTTGTCAATAGCGGGGTCCACAGCGGGCTGCTGTCACCATGGTCTTGGGTGACCAGCGCTTTGCGGTTGCGCAGCAATTGCCAGGGGCGCAGGGCCAAGGCAGCCACCAGGGCGACGAGAAGGAGAGATGCATCCAGCATGCGGCAATTGTGCGCGCTGGCTGCCCACTGAGCGCGCCCGCTGGCGCGGGGTGGGCTTGAGCTGTATCAAGCCTGCCGCTTGCTGCGCCTACTTCGCACCTCTCCTGCTCGCAGGGCGGGCATTGGCAGTGCGCGCAACCATGCTTAAGCCTTGCTGGGCGTGCCCAAGCTGCGCAAGATGTCGCGCACCATCTGGGCGCGGGCCTTGGGGTCGGGCAGCTCGCGCTCAATGCGCAGCTTGTCGTTGCCTGCCAGCTTGATGTGCTTGTTCTTCTGAATCAGACTGATGATCTGCATGGGCTCGACCGGCGGGTTGGGCTTGAAGGTGATGTTGATCACCCCCGGTGCCGCATCCACCTTGACCACGCCATAGGGCTCGCACAGCACGCGCAGGCGGTGGGTGTCGATCAAGGTCTGGGCCTGTGCGGGCAGCTTGCCAAAGCGGTCCACAATTTCTTCCAGCAGGTTGTCGATCTGGTCGGTGGTTTTGGCCGTGGCCAGCTTTTTGTAGAACGACAGGCGCAGGTGTACGTCGCCGCAGTAGTCGTTGGGCAGCAGGGCCGGGGCGTGCAGGTTGATCTCGGTGGTGGCTGCCATGGGCGACAGCAGGTCGGGCTCCTTGCCCGCTTTGAGGCTGCGCACAGCCTCGGCCAGCATCTCGTTGTAGAGCTGAAAGCCGATTTCCATCATGTTGCCGCTCTGGTTCTCGCCCAGCACCTCACCCGCACCGCGGATTTCCAGGTCGTGCATGGCCAGATAGAAGCCGCTGCCCAATTCCTCCATTTGCTGGATGGCGTCCAGGCGCTGCTGGGCCTGCTTGGTCAGGCTTTCAATGTCGGGCACCATCAAATAGGCATACGCTTGGTGGTGGCTGCGGCCCACGCGGCCGCGCAGCTGGTGCAGCTGCGCCAGGCCGAACTTGTCGGCACGGCTGATGACGATGGTGTTGGCTGAGGGAACGTCAATGCCCGTCTCAATGATGGTGGAGCACAGCAAGATGTTGAAGCGCTGCGCCACAAAGTCGCGCATCACCTTTTCCAGCTCGCGCTCGGGCATCTGGCCGTGGGCCACGGCGATGCGCGCCTCGGGCAGGATGGCTTCCAGGGCCTGGCGGCGGTTCTCGATGGTCTCTACCTCGTTGTGCAGAAAATAGACCTGGCCGCCGCGCTTGAGTTCACGCAATACCGCCTCGCGGATCACCCCTTGGCTTTCCGAGCGCACAAATGTTTTGATAGCAAGACGCCGTTGCGGCGCGGTCGCGATCACCGATAAATCCCGCAGCCCCTCCAGCGCCATGCCCATGGTGCGCGGGATGGGGGTGGCGGTCAGCGTCAGTACGTCCACCTCGGCACGCATGGCCTTCATGGCCTCCTTGTGGCGCACGCCAAAGCGGTGCTCCTCGTCGATGATGAGCAGGCCCAGGTCCTTGAACTTGACCGAGCTGGACAGCAGCTTGTGCGTGCCCACCACGATGTCCACCGAGCCTTCGCCCAGGCCCTGCAGCGCTGCATTGACCTCTTTGGTGGTGCGAAAGCGCGAGACTTCCGCAATCCGCACGGGCCACTTGGCAAAACGGTCGACCAGCGTCTGGTAGTGCTGCTCGGCCAGCAAGGTGGTGGGGGCCAAAAAGGCGACCTGCTTGCCACCCATGGCGGCCACAAAGGCCGCGCGCAGGGCGACTTCGGTCTTGCCAAAGCCCACATCGCCGCAGACCAGACGGTCCATAGGCTGGGGGCTGACCATGTCGTGGATTACGGCATGGATGGCGGCCTTCTGGTCGGCGGTTTCTTCAAAGCCGAAGTCGTTGGCAAAGACTTCGTAGTCTTGCGCGCTCAGGCGGAAGGCGTGGCCCTGGCGCGCGGCGCGGCGCGCGTAGATGTTCAGCAGCTCGGCAGCGGCATCGCGCACCTGCTCGGCTGCCTTGCGCTTGGCCTTTTCCCACTGGCCGCTGCCCAAGCTGTGCAGCGGGGCAGATTCGGGCGTGACTCCGGTGTATCGGCTGATGTGGTGCAACTGGCTGACGGGCACATACAGCACGGCATCTTTGGCGTATTCCAAATGCAGGAACTCCTGCAGCGCGGGTGTGCCGTCTTCGTTTTTCTGGCCCACATCCATGTTGATCAGGCCGTGGTAGCGCCCAATGCCGTGCTGGCTGTGCACGACTGGGTCGCCCACCTTCAGTTCAGACAGGTCCTTGATCAGCGCATCCACATCGCTGACCTGCTCCTGCTTCTTGCGGCGGCGCGTGGTGCCCGTGGTGGCAAATAGCTCCGTCTCGGTGACAAAGTCAATGCCCGCCTCGATCCACGCAAAACCACGCATCAGGTTGGAGGTGGCAATACCCAGTGGTTCGTGGGCTTTGCTTTGGAACTCAAACAACGAGTCAAACGCCGGTGGGCTCAGTTGTGAAGAGCGCAAAAAGTCCAGCAGGCTTTCGCGGCGGCCATCGCTTTCGGCCAAGATCAGCACGCGGCGTTGGGCGCTTTGCACGTGCTGCTGCAGGCGCTGCAGCGGGTCATCGGCGCCGCGCACCACCGACAGGTCGGGCAACTTTTGGAAGATGGCGCTGTCTGCCACATCGTCCACGCCGGGGCGCAGGGCCAGTTGTGGGTAGGGTTTGGCGCTGGCGTAGAATTGGTCGGCGCTCAAAAACAGCGACTCGGGCGGCAGCGCGGGGCGCTCGGGGTCGCCTTGCACCAGGCGGTAGCGTTCCTTGGTGTCTTGCCAAAAGCGGTGAAAGGCTGGCTCCAGATCGCCGTGCAGCACCAGCATGGCGTCGTCTCCCAAATAGTCAAAGACGGTGGCGGTGTCGTCAAAGAACAGCGGCAGGTAGTACTCAATACCAGCGGTGGCCACGCCCGCGCCCATGTCTTTGTAGATGCGGCTGCGCGTGGGGTCGCCTTCGAGCAATTCGCGCCAGCGGCTGCGAAATTTGGCGCGCGCGTCTTCGTCCATGGGGAATTCGCGCCCGGGCAGCAGGCGCACTTCCTTGACAGTGTCCAGGCTGCGCTGGCTGTCCGGGTCAAACACGCGGATGGAGTCGATCTCGTCGTCAAACAGGTCCACGCGGTAGGGCACGTCCGAGCCCATCGGAAACAGGTCAATCAGCCCGCCGCGCACGGCGTATTCGCCATGACTCACCACCTGGGAGACATGCTGGTAGCCCGCCAGCGTCAGCTGGGCCTTGAGCTTGGCTTCGTCCAGCTTTTGGCCTTGCTTGAACTCGAAGGTATAGCCAGCCAGGAACGATGGTGGCGCCAGCCGGTACAGGGCCGTGGTGGCGGGCACCAGCACCACATCGGCCCCGTGGGCGTGGTCGCGCTGGCGAATGCGCCACAGCGTGGCCAGGCGCTCGCTGATCAGGTCCTGGTGCGGCGAGAACGTGTCGTAGGGCAGCGTTTCCCAGTCGGGGAACAAGGCCGTGCGCAACTGGGGCGCAAAAAAGGCCATCTCATCGATCAGGCGCTGGGCATCGCTGGCGTCAGCGGTGACGATGGCGGTGATGCGGCCCGCCGATTTCTCGCGCGCAGCCAGGCGTGCCAACAGCAGGGCATCGGCGCTGCCTACGGGCGTGGGCCAAGAAAAACGTTTACCGGGCGAGAGTTTGGGCAAATCCATGGGGCCAGAAATCCTGATGCGGCAGGCGCAATGCCTGCAAAAAAGCGCCAATATGTACGGCACGCAGCCATGCTGTGCCATGGCCGACAGGCACGCCATTTCCTGAGCGATGCCGGATAGTGGGCGCGCATCCCGCGAACCTGCGGGAAATGCAGCGTGCAGCCGTGGCTGGCAAGCAGGCGATTCTAGAATGCTGCGCATGACAGATATGTTTGCTGCCGCGAAAGCGCCTGGTTCCCCGCAGGGTCGTTTCTGGGGGCTGATTCCGTGCGCCGGTGTGGGCGCGCGCGCCATCGCCCCCGGAGCGCCCACGCCCGATCTGCCCAAGCAGTACCAACTGGTAGCGGGGCAGCCCTTGGTGTTGCACACCTTGGCCGCGTTTGCGGGCGTGCAACGCTTGGCGGGCACGCTGGTGGCAGTGGCACCCCACGATCAGTTTCTGGATGCTTACGCCAGCCCTGCATGGTTTCATCTGCCTTGCGGGGGGGCAACGCGTGCTGACACGGTGATCGGCGGCTTGAAAGCCTTGCTGGCACGGGGTGCGGCGCAGCACGACTGGGTGCTGGTGCACGATGCGGCGCGGTGCCTGGTCACCACCACCCAGATTAACCAGCTGATGGACCAGTGTGAGGGCGACAGCGTAGGCGGCCTGCTGGCGCACAAGTTGCCTGACACGTTGAAAACCGCCGTCACCGGCCCCAGCGGGGTGCGCGTGGCGGCCACGGTAGACCGCAGTGACAAATGGCTGGCGCAAACGCCGCAGATGTTCCGCCTGGGCGTGCTGCTGGATGCCTTGAGTCGCCTGGGCGTAGCCGCCACCGATGAGGCCAGCGCCATGGAGGCCATGGGCCACCGGCCCAAGCTGGTGCCTGGCGGCGCGCAAAACTTTAAAGTCACCTACCCCGACGACTTCGCCCTTGCCGAGGCGGTGATTGCCCAGCGCGGCGGCAGCGCGACGCTGGAGCGCTTCAAAGGCAAGCGCTCCAGTCCTGCACCCACTGGCAATCCGTTTTTCTGACGGCGCTGTGAATTAATAACCAAATTGGTCGCTAGCCCGTAAGGGATAAGCGTGAATAGCTATGAATTTTCGTATTGGTGAAGGCTGGGATACCCACGCGTTGGTGGAGGGCCGCAAGCTCATCATTGGTGGGGTCGAGATTCCCCACGACAAAGGGCTGCTGGGCCATTCCGATGCCGACGTGCTGCTGCATGCCATCACCGACGCCATTTTGGGCGCAGCGGGGTTAGGCGACATTGGCCGCCACTTTCCCGACACTGCGGTTGAATTCAAGGGCGCAGACTCTTGGGTGCTGCTGCAAGAAGCCACGCGCCGTGTGCGCGCAAAGGGCTGGGAAATTGGCAACATTGACAGCACCGTGATTGCGCAAAAGCCCAAGTTGGCCCCCCACATTCCTGCCATGCGGCAGCGCATTGCGCAGGCGCTGGGCATCGCTGAGGATCAGGTGAATGTCAAAGCCAAAACCGCCGAGAAAATGGGTCCGGTCGGCGAGCTGCTGGCGATGGAGGCGAATGCCGCGGCGTTGATTTACAAGCAGGGCTCGTAAATCAACAATAGGAGCTGTCAGCGCTTGCTGCATAAGCGCTAGACCCATTTTTGATGCCTAATGGATGCCTTAATGAAAAAGCCCTGAGGCCTTAGTCTCAGGGCTTTTTTTTGGGCGTGCAGCCTGCAATGTCTTTGGCGAATTTACCCCGCTGCATTGGGCGGCAATTGCCGTTTGACCTGGGGGCGCTGCAGGCGGTGCTTGGGGTCTTGCCCATCAGGCACTTCCGTCACACGCTTGAGCTGGATGTTGGAGGCCAGGCCGCCCGCATTCGCGTTGGTGATGGAGAAGATGCCGCCCATGCGCTGCACGGTTTTGTCCACAATCGACAGCCCCAGCCCTGCGCCTGCAGCGGCCGTGCGGGCAGAGTCCCCACGGAAGAAGGGCTGAATCAGCTGCGGCAGTTGCTCGGGTGGCACACCCGGGCCGTGGTCGCGCAGGCGCATCAGCACCCAGTTTTCACGGGTTTTGATGGTGATGTCGACATAGGCGGTGTCGGTGTCCACGGTTTTGCCGTAGCGGCGGGCGTTTTCCAGCAAGTTGGAGATGACGCGCGCCAGCTCCACCTCGTCGGCCATCACGTAGATGTCGTCCGGGATGGACATGGTGATTTGCAGCTCGCGGTGGTTTTGTACGGCGTACACGCAGGAGGCCACCACCGCGTGCAGGTTCACCACGGTGAGCGTGACGTGATCGGGGCGTGCGTAGTCGAGGAATTTGTCAATGGTGGCATCCAGCTGCACGATGTCGGCCACCATGTGACCGCGTGCCACGTCGTCTTGCACGCTCATCTCGGTCTCCAGCCGCAGGCGCGCCAGCGGGGTGCGCAGGTCGTGCGAGATACCGGCCAGCATCACGGCGCGCTCTTGCTCCAGCTTGGCCAGTTTTTGGGCCATGCGGTTAAAGCCGATGTTCACTTCGCGGATTTCGCTGGTCACGGCTTCTTCATCGAGCTGGCTGGCGGCAAAGTCACCATCGCGCACCCGGTTGGCGGCGTAACTCAGCTGCTTGAGGGGCCGGTTGATCAGGCGCGCGATGACAGCGGCACCGGCCAGGGACAGCAGCCCGGCGGTGCTGAGCCAAATCAGCCACGTGCGGCCGCTGGCCGTGACGTAGCGGGACTGGTCCAGCAGCAGCCAGTTGGGGTCTTCGTCGATGGTGAAGCTCACCCACAGGCCTTCCTCACCGTTGACTTTGCGCGCCAAGATGGTGTCTGGCCCCAGGCGCGATGTCAGCAGCTCTTCCAGGCGCAGATTGAGCTCGGTGGGCGGCAGCACTTCAAAGGTGTCGCCGGGCTCCCGCGGCTGAATGCGCACGCCTTCCTGATCGGCCATGGTCTTGATCAGCGAGACGCGGGCGATGGCGTCCGAGTGCTGCAGTGCTGCACGGCTGAGGTTGACCAAGGAGGCGATTTGCTGTGCAGTCTGCAGCGTGCGGGGGTCAAACTCCAGCGCTCTGAGGGTTTGCAGCCACGCCAAAATGCTGCCCAGCAACAGCAGTGCCAGCAGGAAAAAGGTGCGCCAAAAAAGATTCAGGCCCACGCGCGAGCGTGCACCTGTGTCGTCAGGGGTGCCGGCGGCCTTGTGGCCCCCAGCAAACAGGGAAGGGCGTGACATGAAAAAACGGCGCGCAAGGCGCCTTTGCCTGAGAGGGGAGAAGGCGCGTGGGGCGCTTAATTGGTGCCATCGGGAACGAACACGTAGCCCACCCCCCACACGGTTTGAATGTAACGGGGCGCAGCCGCGTCTTCTTCGATCAGCTTGCGCAGACGCGAGACTTGCACGTCCAGACTGCGGTCAAACGGCTCAAACTCGCGGCCACGGGCCAGCAGGGCGAGTTTTTCGCGCGACAGCGGCTGACGGGGGTGGCGCACCAAGGCTTTGAGCATGGCGAATTCGCCGGTGGTCAGGGGCAGCTCTTCGCCGCTCTTTTGCAGCACACGGGTGCCCAGATCGAAAGTGAAGGGGCCAAAGGTGACGGTTTCGTTGTCGCCCGAAGGTGCGCCAGGGGCTTCAACCGGTGGGCGGCGGCGCAACACGGCGTGGATGCGTGCCAGCAGTTCACGGGGGTTGAAGGGCTTGCCCAGGTAGTCGTCGGCGCCCACTTCCAGGCCCACGATGCGGTCTACGTCTTCGCCCTTGGCGGTGAGCATGATGATGGGCGTGCGGTCATTGGCAGAGCGCAGACGGCGGCAAATGGACAAGCCATCTTCGCCGGGCATCATCAAATCCAGCACGATCAGATCGACGGTTTCGCGCAGCAAGATGCGATTGAGCGCCTTGCCATCCTCGGCAATCATGACCTCGAAGCCTTCCTGGGTCAGGTAGCGGCGCAGCAAGTCGCGAATACGTGCGTCGTCATCGACGACCAAGATCTTGTCGGTGCGATTGTTGTTGGTTGTGACCATGGATTCACCCCTTGTCCAATTTGTAACAGAGCCGATTCTGACCAGCTTGGCGCCAAAAATTCCCGATTTAGCGCAGGTTTGACACAGTGTTACATGTCTTGCCAAAAAGAGGGGAATGTCTGGCAGGCTATGTGGGTCTCGTCTGGCATGCTTTGCGTGGTTTCTGTAAGTATTTGAGCGCGTTATACCGAGAAAGGGGCTTTGAGATGCAATTTCACCGCAAGAGCGCACATTTTTTGCGTCATTCCTTGGTTGTGGGGGGCTTGGTGGCGGGGGCTGTGGCCAGTGTGGGTACGGCCTATGCCCAAGCGCCTGAGGTGCTGCGCAATGTGGTGCAGCTTTCGGCATCGGGCCAGGTAGAGGTCAGCCAAGATTGGTTGCAGATGAACCTGTCGGCTACGCGCGATGGCAATGATGCGGCGGCGGTGCAAAAGCAGCTGCAGCAAGTGGTGGATGCTGCCATGCGTAGTTTGAAGCCCCAAGCCAGCGGTCAGGCCATGCAGGTACGCAGCGGCAGTTTTGGGGTGTACCCCCGCCACGGCAATGACGGCAAGATCAAAGGCTGGCAAGGCCGTGCAGAGATGGTGGTGGAGGGCAAAGATTTCGCACGCATCAGCGAAGCGGCTGCGCAGGTCAAAGACATGACGGTGTCCAGCATGGGCTTTGGCCTGTCGCGCGAAGGGCGTGAAAAAGTGCAGGAGCAGGCGCAAAGCCAGGCGATTGAGAGTTTTAAGCAGCGTGCCAGTACGCTGGCCAAGCAGTTCGGCTTTCACAGCTATACCTTGCGTGAAGTGAGTGTGAACAGCCAAGACGGTTTTTATGCACCCCGCATGCAGCAGCGTGCCAATGTGGCGATGGCTGCCACGGCCAAAATGGAAATGGCCGACCCCGTGCCCGTCGAGGCGGGTAAAGAGCAGGTGACGGTGAATGTCTCAGGCTCTGTGCAACTTCAATAAAGCTAGCTGCCAGTGCTTGCTGGTATTGCGCTAGAAGGCAAAAAGCCTCTGAAATTTTCAGAGGCTTTTTGCTGCGATGGCGCCAGTGTTTATTGTGCAGCCCAGCCACCGTCCATATTCCATGCCACGCCGCGCACATTGTTGGCGGCAGCAGAGCAAAAGAACACCGCCAACTCGCCCAGCTCTTGGGGGGTGGTGAATTGCATTGAAGGTTCTTTTTCGCCCAGCAGCTGTTTGGTGGCGGCTTCGGTGCTGATGTTTTGCGCCGCTGCCCTGGCATCCACTTGCTTTTGTACCAGTGGCGTGAGTACCCAGCCGGGGCAGATCGCGTTGCAGGTAACGCCTGTGGTGGCGTTTTCGAGGGCGGTGACCTTGGTGAGGCCCACAATCCCGTGCTTGGCCGCTACATAGGCCGACTTTTGGACCGAGCCTACCAAACCATGCACGGATGCCACATTGATGATGCGGCCCCAGTTGGCTTGCTGCATGGCAGGCAGTGCCAAGCGGGTGGTGTGGAAGGCGCTGGAGAGGTTGATGGCCAAGATGGCGTCCCATTTCTCAACGGGAAAGTCTTCCACCGAGGCAACGTGCTGAATCCCCGCGTTGTTCACCACGATATCGAGGCGCCCAAAACGCTGTGCCCCAAACGCCATCATGGCTTCAATCTCTGCAGGTTGACTCATGTCTGCGCCGTGGTAGTCCACGGAAATGCCGTGGGCTTGGCCGGCTGCGGCTACCTGGGCTTTGGCGGCTTCGCTATCACCAAAGCCGTTGAGCAAAATGTTCGCCCCTTGCGCAGCCAAGGCTTGGGCAATGCCGAGGCCAATACCACTGGTGGAGCCGGTAACTAATGCTGTTTTGCCCTTGAGCATCTGAATGCCTCCGCTGAAATATGAATTAGGATGGAATTGGTCGATTATCAAACGCGAAGATGAGGTTGCGCACCCATGATTGAACCTACGCTGAACTACGTAACGTGCCCGGGAGCAGCCCTGAATGGTGGCGCAGTACATCGCATGGCTTACTGGGAGTGGAACCAAACCGGCAACCCTTGGCATCCGCATGTGATGGTGTGTGTGCATGGACTGACGCGGCAGGGGCGAGATTTTGACGTGCTGGCCCAAGCATTGAGTGCGCATGCCCGCGTGATTTGCCCTGATGTGGCGGGGCGCGGTTACAGCGATTGGCTGGCCGAACCTATGCACTACGGGGTGCCGCAGTACACGTCGGATATGGTGGCGCTGTTGCACCAAGTGCACCAAGCCGCTCCCATTCAAGCCCTGGACTGGGTGGGCACCAGCATGGGCGGTTTGATTGGCATGGCAGTTGCAGGCAACCCAGCGCTGCCCCTTCCAGTGCCGGTGCGCAAGCTGCTGCTCAATGACGTGGGGCCTGCGCTGGAGTGGCCGGCCTTGCAGCGCATTGCGGCATATGTGGGAAAGCCCGCGCACTTTGAGACACTGCAACAAGCTGCCGACGCCTTGCAGGTATTGTCGGCAGGGTTTGGCCCACATAGCGCCCAAGCGTGGCTCGCGCTAAGCAAGCCTATGGTGCGCCCGGCCCAAGGCGGTGGCTTGCGGCTGCACTATGACCCCGCGATTGCCCTGCCGATGCAGAGCATGACGCAGGAGCAATCGGCGCGCGGAGCGGAGGTTTTGTGGTCGCTGTATGACACGATTCGGGCCCAAACTTTGCTTGTCCGTGGGGCGCAGTCAGATTTGATTACACAAAACACAGCACGAGCCATGCAGCAGCGTGGACCTCTTGCACAATGGGTGGACCTTGAAGGTGTGGGACATGCCCCCACTTTTGTTGCGGATGACCAAGTGGCCATCGCACGGAATTTCTTGTTGGGTGATGAATGAAAAAAAAACAAAAGACCCTGTTGCGTAAGCCAAGCGCTGCTTGGCAGCAAGCTTGTGCATGGGGGCTTGTATGCGCAGTGTGACATCCTTACCCCCAACAACTGGTGAAGACGGCGCTGTGCCCTCAGGGTTGAGAACGGCAGGTGGCACCACGGGAATGCCCCATTTGCTGGCGGCCACAGCGGGCAATATTCCCGATCAGGTGGATGCCTTGCGCCGCGCGCGCGCATTTGCTGAGCCCTTGCTGGTGGGTGAAGAGCTTTCTTCAGGTGAAAACACCTTGGCCCACGCAGATGCCACTGCGGCTATCTTGCACGGCATTGGTGGCTCTGAAGCCATGCAGGCAGCGTGCTACTTGGTGTACGCCAGCATGCACTTGAACAAACCCTTGGAAGTGCTGACCAAAGCGTTTGGCCCCAACTTTGCCGAGTTGGCAGTGGAAACCACCAAGCTCATGCATTTTCAGCAGCAGACGCGCAGCGCAGATGCCAGCGTGCGCGTGGACGACCCGGCCACGCAAACGGAGACCGTGCGCAAGATGCTGCTGGGATTTTCGCGCGATGTGCGGGTGGTGCTGCTGCGTTTGGCATCGCGCCTGCAAACACTGCGCTGGTATGCCGCAACCAAACGGCCTGTTTCTCCAAGCTTGGCTTATGAAGCCCTGCATGTATTTGCGCCGCTGGCCAATCGGCTGGGGATTTGGCAAATCAAATGGGAGCTGGAGGATTTATCTTTCCGCTTCTTAGAGCCCGATACTTACCGCAACATCGCCAAGCTGCTCGATGAAAAGCGTGCGGAGCGCGAAG
This sequence comes from Comamonas sp. UBA7840, assembly GCF_002501455.1. NCBI lineage: Bacteria > Pseudomonadati > Pseudomonadota > Betaproteobacteria > Burkholderiales > Comamonadaceae > Comamonas > Comamonas sp. UBA7840. Next base: position 30,431 of record NZ_DLTI01000043.1, read on the forward strand.
TCTATATGGAGCAATTGCGTGCACGTCTGGAATCAGGTTTGCGCGCCTACAGCATCAGTGCCACGGTATCGGGCCGCCCCAAGCATATCTACAGCATTGTGAAAAAAATGCGCGGTAAATCGCTCAATTTTGATCAGCTGTTTGATATTCGTGCATTGCGTGTAGTGGTGCCGAACGTGAAGGATTGCTACACAGCCTTGTCCTGGGTGCATGAAAACTTTGCGCCGATTGAGTCCGAGTTTGACGACTACATTGCCAAGCCCAAGCCGAATGGCTATCAGTCGTTGCACACCGTGGTGCGCGACGATCAGGGGCGGGCGATTGAAATCCAGATTCGTACGCAAGCCATGCATGACCATGCTGAAAATGGTGTTGCAGCGCACTGGGCTTACAAAGAAGCTGGCACCAAGGGCTATGCCGGTGTCAGTGCCTCGGGGGAGTACGACTCCAAGATTGCGGTGCTGCGCCAGTTGCTGGCGTGGGGCAAGGATTTGTCGGAGAACCCATCGCACCGCGGCTTGTTTGATGACCGTATTTATGTGCTGACGCCCGATGCGGCAGTGATTGAGTTGCCGCAAGGCGCCACCCCGGTGGACTTCGCGTACTCGGTGCATACCAATTTGGGCCACCGCTGCCGAGGTGCGCGCGTAGATGGCAACATGGTGCCATTGAATACGCCGCTGCAAAGTGGGCAGACCGTTGAAATCACCACCGTCAAAGAAGGTCGCCCTTCCCGGGATTGGTTAAATCCAGAGTTGGGTTATCTGATCAGCAACCGCGCCAAAGCCAAGGTGCGCGCTTGGTTCAATGCCCAGGCGATGAACGAAACGGTGATGCGCGGGCGAGAGGCGGTCGAAAAACTGTTGCAGCGTGAAGGCAAAACTGCCATCAAGCTGGATGATTTAGCTGTGCAGTTAGGCTTTAAATCCGCAGATGCGCTGTTTGAAGTGGTGGGCAAGGATGAGTATTCGCTGCGCAACATTGAAGTGTTGCTGCGTCCGGCAGAGCCTGCTGAAGCCGAAGAAGACATCCAGTCCATGGTGCGCAAACCGCGTGCCAACAATGCTGCCAGCAAGGGCGGCGTCCTGGTGGTGGGGATTGACTCGTTGATGACCCAGCTTGCCAAGTGCTGCAAGCCAGCGCCGCCGGACGACATCGGTGGTTTTGTGACGCGCGGCAAAGGCGTGAGCGTGCATCGCTCTGACTGCAGCAATTTCCGCGAAATGGCCGCCCGCAATCAAGAGCGTGTGATTGATGTGACCTGGGGGGTGCCCAAGGCGGAGAAACTATCGGCGGTGTACCCCGTGGATGTATCGGTCGAAGCGACTGACAGGCAAGGGCTGCTGCGTGATATTTCGGACGTGTTTGCCAAAGAAAAAACCAATGTTATCGGCGTGCAAACGCAGTCCGTCAAGGGGACTGCCTGGATGACATTCACCGTGGAAGTTTCGGACTCCGGTCGCCTGAACAAAGTTTTAGGCATTGTGGCTGGCGTGGCAGGCGTGCGCTCTGCGCGCAGACGTTGATTGTTGAAGTTTTCCTCATCCAAGTAAAAACTAATGCTACAATCGATGCTTCTGATTTTTCAGGCGCGTAGCTCAGTTGGTTAGAGCACCACCTTGACATGGTGGGGGTCGTTGGTTCGAATCCAATCGCGCCTACCAAATACAAAAGCCCAGTTCTTTGAACTGGGCTTTTTCGTTGGTGTTTTAGATCTGTCTAAAACCTCTGCACATCGTATGTTGCAGAGGTTTTTTTATTTCACTCTGGACATTGCGGTGCAAGCTTTTTACGTGTTGCTTGCAGGCGCCTGATGAGTGTGCTGAAGCAACGCCATGACAGTTTCAATCCATCCCCATTTTTAACAGCCAAAGCGTGGGTGGCTTATGCGGATATGAAGCGAGGTGCTCGCCAGCACCTCTTCGCTTCTTCGCTGCCTCGGGGATACCTGCTTGTTTCAGGACGTGCTGGATGGTTTGCGATGCCCCGCTGATTGGTCATGGGCTTGTAAGTTGGCATTCGGTGTTCTGCAGCTTTGCAGCACATCGAGCGCGCTGTTGTAGCTGCTGCTGTGCACATCAAGCAGCCCCATGACTGTGTGATAGAAGTTGTCGTGGGTCAGTGCCTGGTCCGTGTTTTGACGCACGCAAGCTTCGTTGACCTGGGTGCGAGCCAGCAAAGACCCAGGCCAAATGACCCAAGGCACATGCTTTTGCGCATCGGGCGCAATCACATAAGGCAGACCGTGCAAATACAAACCGTTTTCGCCCAAAGATTCGCCGTGGTCAGACAGGTAAATCAGGCCGGTGTCGTATTTGTCTTGCTGGTTTTTAAGCCAGTCGATGGTTCGTGCAACGAATAGGTCGGTTTCCACCATGCTGTTGTCATAGACGTTGACCAGTTGACTGCGGCTGCAGTCAGAGGTGACATGCGTGGTGCATTCTGGCTGGAAGTGCTTGCTGGGTGCAGAAGAGCGGCGGTAATAGGCGGGGCCATGACTACCCATCTGGTGTAACACCAGCACTGTGCCTTGGTTGTTGCCGTCGCTGGTAACGATGCGCAGTCTGTCGTCCAGCAGTTCCACCATCAACTGATCCAGGCATTCGCTATCTTTGCACCAGCGATGGATGGCGCTGGGGCTGGCCACCTGGTCGGTTTGCGCGTGAGAAATGCGGTTGCATACGCCTTTACAGCCCGCCTGGTTATCGAGCCAATCCACATTCAGGCCTGCTGCGTGCAAAACATCCAGCAAGTTCTCGTATTCAAACTTGCGAGACTCAAAATCTTGCTTCCCGAGGTGCGAAAACATGCAAGGCACAGACGCCAAAGTATTGGTGCCGCAGGATTGCACATTGCGCCAGTTGATGACGTGGCGTGCTTCCATCTCTGGGGTGGTATTGCGTGGGTAGCCATTGAGACCAAAGTGGTCGGCACGGGTGGTCTCTCCCACAATCAAGATCAACAGCGGCGGTTTGTTGGCCTGGCTTTGCGTTGACGTTGCGGCAAAGCCGCCACCTTGGTAACTGCTGCCAAGTTTCGCGTCACCGCTGATGTGTTGGAAGGTAAGTTCACGCTTGAACAAAGGCTTGAGCGTGACACTGCTGAAAGAAACAATGCTGGCAAGCGGGTTGATCAGATAGCGAATTTCTGTGTGATTACGCACTAAAGGTGCCATCGGCTTGTAAAGCAGTAGGCCGCCACCAATCATCATGGACAAGCTGGCGGTGACCAGCAACGCAGAGCGCCATACGTCTTTGCGCCATTGGGTGGGCTTGAGCTGAATGCCGGCATAAAGCACGGCAATAGGCAGTCCGGCGTACAGCAGCACATGCAAAAGCAAACCGCTGGTGATGAGTGCAAGACCTTCGCTGGTATTCGTTTGCAGCGTGTTGCGAACCATGCTGCTGTCCATCACGATTCCGTAGTTCAGCATGAAATATTGTGCAGATGCTGCGGTGATAAGCGTGATGCTCCAACCAATACGGCGCAGCTTGGGCCAAGACAGCAGCATGAACCACAAATAGGTGGCACTGGTCAGCACGAGCGCTGTCAATACCATTTCCCAGTTGCTTAAGCTTTGCTCGCTGGCGAGTGCAGACAGCTTGCGCCACCACGCTTGGTTCAGGCCCAGCGTGCACCAAAGCGCCAAGACAAGGGCCATCCAGCGTGCAGAGACCGGGTATGGGGCGAAGCGCTGTGGTCTGCGTGCAGCAGGCTGCGTATCAGGAGACAGCGGGGAAGAAGTGTGCAACTCAATCATGGGTTGCACTGTAGAAAGCGTGACTGAATATCCCCTGAAGGTAGTGTTCAGCTTCTGTTCAGCTTGGAGGCTGGTGCTGGGGCGCTCTACACTGCCAGCTCCAATGGTTAAAGTCCAAGGAGACCCAAGTTGCGAATTCTCTTGGTAGAGGATGATCAGTCATTAGGCCAAGCGGTGCTGGGCTATCTTAAAAGCAAACAGTTCAGCGTCGACTGGGCAGAGAACTTGCAGCAAGCGCGAGCGTTTGTGGCCACCATGCATTACGCGGCCGTGCTTTTGGATTTGAATTTGCCCGATGGCGAAGGCCTCGGGTTGTTACCTCATTTGAATAGCAGCATATTGAATGCAGATGAGCGCCCCACGGTGATTGTGGTCACAGCGCGCGATCAGGTCAGTGACCGCATCCGCGGCTTGGATGCCGGCGCAGATGACTACTTGGTCAAACCCTACGACCCCGAAGAGTTGCTGGCGCGCCTGCGGGCGATAGAGCGGCGTCGCGGCGCGCAAATCAGCTCGGTCTTGCGAAGTGGCGCTGTTGCGATTGATCTGGCCCGAGAATCTGTGCGCAAAGACCTGGTGCCTGTGGTGCTGACACCCAAAGAGTGGGCCTTGTTGCGTGTTTTGGCGAGCCGCCCCGAGCAGGTTTTCACCCGAGAGCGCCTGCAAGAAGCGCTGTACCAGTGGGACGACAGCAGCGACAGCAATACGCTGGAAGTGTTCATCAGCCGTTTGCGGCGCAAACTGGGCAGCTCCTTGATTGAGACAGTGCGCGGCACAGGCTATCGTTTGGTCGCTCGATGAAAAGTACTGCGCTGACGCAACAAAGTTTGGTGCGACGTCTGGGGCGCGCGCTCACCATCTCTGTACTCGCGATTTGGCTGCTGAGCACCGCCTTGGTGGCGTGGTTTGTGGACAGCCAGATTCAAGAAAATTTTGATGTGGAACTGGTGGAGAGTGCACATCGTCAGCTGTATCCAGCACTTTTAGAGCTGCAAATTACCCGGCCTCATTTGAGCATTCAGGCTGCGTTGGCGGAAGTAGCTGCAGGTGATCCCCAGGTGATGGGGGAGCTGCCCGGCTCCAACCATTCGGAGCCACTTTTGCTGCAGTTGCGCAGCAGCACAGGGCAGGTGCTGGTGCGTACCAAGGCAACGCCTGCATCACCTTTTGCGGTGCCGCTGCACCCGGGGTTTTTTGACGCCCAAGACTTCCGCGTATTTAGCCTGTACGACGCAGAGTACGGCGTATGGCTGCAGCTGGCTGACCCTTTGGAGGAGCGCAAGGAGGCCAGCCAACGCACGGTCATTGGGTTAAGCCTGGTGCTGCTGGTGATGCTGCCAGTGATGACCTGGCTGGTCACGACGGTGGCGCGCCGAGAGCTGCGTTCTGTCGGCGTGCTGCAACGACAGATTGCGGCGCGCAGCGGCAGTAACTTGCAACCGCTGTCTGTGGGAGGAATGCCGCTGGAGCTGCGCACGGTGGGCGAAGACGTGAATCAGCTGCTGGAGCGCCTGAGTGAAGCCTTGAAGGTGGAGCGTTCGCTGGCTGCCAATGCGGCCCATGAGTTGCGCACGCCGCTGGCAGAAGTGCGCTTACGCCTGCAGACCGCGGTCGACAAAGCAATGCAAGGTGCTGCGCAACGGTCTGGCTCGCAAGCTTTGGCGGTACCTTTGGAAGAAGTGCGGGCCGCTTTGCATTCGCTGGAAGTTTTGAGCCATCGCACAGAACGCTTGTTGCAACTTTCGCGCGCAGAAGGCGGCGATCAGGCGCATTTCGCCCAGGTGAACTTGGTGCAATTGGCGGAGCAGGTTGCGCAGGAGTTCTGGCAGCAAAGCCATGCCCAAAAGCGCTTGGATTGCATCACGCCCCTTGCGCACGATGCTGTATGGGTATGGGGCGATATCGATAGCTTGGCGATTGTGCTGCGCAACTTGATTGATAACGCCTTGCGCCACAGCACAGGCGCGGTGGTTCTGGAGGTGCAGGCCGAGCCAGATGCCGCTGTGATAGTGCGTGACAGTGGCGCGGGTTTAACACCGGCGCAAATTCAAATGATTCAGCAGCGGCATGTGCGCATGGACAGGCAGCATATTGGCTATGGCTTGGGAATGTCGATTGTGACAACCATCGCGGAAAAGCATGGCGCGGAGCTGGTGTTTACTTCCCCCCCGGCAGGCATGGCGCAGGGCTTGGAGGTGGCGCTGCACTTTACGCAGGCCGTTGCTGCCGCGCATGCACTGAATGATGCGGGGAGCGCATAAATAGAAGATCAAGGCCAAGGCCAAGGCTGATCTTGTGTGGGCAGGTATGTAGTTCAGTCTCGAAAAGTTCTGCATATGCCCTGAAACCGCTGCAGCACGCCCCCAATTTCCGCCATTTCTAGGCAGGCGTGCTATTGGCAAACCCGCTGGCGATGGTGGATGTGGTTGGGTCACATGCATGCCTGATTGGCTGTGCATGGCGCAAGCTGGGTTCATCAAATAGGCCGTCGGTGGTAGCTGCTCGCCCCCTTCACAATGTGTGCTGCGGCCTGCGTTGCAATACTGGGCGTAAGTGCTTGAGGAAGTGCCAGATGTTTGTGCCACGCAAAGCCATGGTGAGAACTTCTGACCTTCTAAGGCTCGCGCTTGTGCGCGGATGGCACACACAGCACTTACTTGTCTGTGCGCCAGATAGATGGCTTGTCTATCTCCACACTTGTGAGAAAGTATGAAAAGTGCTGAAATGCAATGCTGGATAAGCGCTGTAAGCTCTTATTTTTATATGGTGATGGCGATTTGGCTAGGGTTAGTGCTGCAGTGCGGCAAGAAAAGCCTTTCCTACAATGGCAGCTCCATATTTGTCCTCACCATCATTGATACCGCCACGAGAATTTACCGATGACCGCACAAGAACCTACATCGTCCACAACGACCAGCAACCAGCGCGTCATCAAAAAATATCCCAATCGCCGCCTCTATGACACGGCCACGTCCACTTACATCACCCTGTCCGAGGTCAAGCAACTGGTGATGGAGCGTGAAAACATTGTGGTCAAGGATGCCAAAACCGGTGATGACCTGACCCGCTCCATTTTTCTGCAGATCATTTTGGAAGAAGAGGCGGGCGGAGCGCCGATGTTCACCGAAGCCATGCTGGCCAACATCATTCGCTTCTACGGTCACACGATGCAGGGCCACATGGGCAGCTTCATTGAAAAGAACGTGCAAATGTTTACCGATTTTCAAGCCAAGATGGCCGAGCAAGGCGGTGTGGATGCCTGGGCCAAGATGATGCAAATGCCCAATCCGTTGATGCCTGCAGCCTACGCTGAGCAAATGCAAAAAATGCAAGAGCAGCTGCAAAAGCAAACCGAGCAAATGATGGGCATGTTTGGCATCAAGCGCTGAGCCGCATTTGTGCAAACTAGTACGGGCCAGTGGGCCCGTTTTTCATGCCTGCATGCATTCCTGCTGGGCTATGGGGACAGCTTTGGGCATGAAAAGAGCAGGCTGGCTAAAATTCACGCCATTGCTGCGCTGCCACTTGCAGCCACCGCGCTGTAAAGCGCCGCCCCCCACACACGCATTCACACAATGACAACCGAAAACAGCGCCCCCAAGGTGGGCTTTGTGTCTTTGGGCTGCCCCAAGGCACTGACTGACTCCGAACTCATCCTCACGCAATTGAGCGCAGAAGGCTATCAGACCTCCAAGACCTTTGAGGGTGCGGATCTGGTGATCGTCAACACCTGCGGTTTCATTGATGATGCCGTCAGAGAGAGCTTGGACACGATTGGCGAGGCGCTGGCCGCCAATGGCAAGGTGATCGTGACCGGTTGCCTGGGTGCCAAAGCCGGCAAAGAAGGCGGCGCTACGATGGTGGCCGAAGTGCATCCCAGCGTGCTGGCAGTGACTGGCCCGCACGCGACGCAAGAAGTGATGGATGCGGTGCACACCCATTTGCCCAAGCCCCATGATCCGTTTGTGGATCTGGTGCCTGGCAGTTTTGGTGAGGCCGGGGTCAAGCTCACGCCCAAGCACTACGCTTACCTGAAGATTTCGGAAGGCTGCAACCACCGCTGCACTTTCTGCATCATCCCCAGCATGCGTGGGGACCTGGTCTCGCGCCCGATTGGCGATGTGCTCAAAGAAGCCAAGGCGCTGTTTGAAGGTGGCGTCAAAGAGTTGCTGGTGATCAGCCAGGACACCTCGGCCTACGGCGTGGACGTGAAGTACCGCACCGGTTTTTGGGATGGCAAACCTGTCAAGACCCGTATGCTGGAGTTGGCGGACGAGTTGGGCAAGCTGGCGCAGCAACATGGTGCATGGGTGCGTTTGCACTATGTGTACCCCTATCCGACGGTAGATGCCGTGCTGCCGCTGATGGCCGAAGGCAAGATCCTGCCTTACCTTGACGTGCCGCTGCAGCACAGCCACCCCGACGTGCTCAAGCGCATGAAGCGCCCTGCCTCGGGCGAGAAGAACCTGGACCGCATCCGCGAATGGCGCAAGATTTGTCCTGAATTGGTCATCCGCTCTACCTTCATTGCAGGTTTCCCTGGCGAAACCGAGGAAGAGTTTGAGCACCTGCTGGAGTTCATCCGCGAAGCCGAAATCGACCGTGCCGGCTGCTTTGCCTACAGCCCCGTGGAAGGCGCTACGGCCAATGAGCTGCCCGGCATGTTGCCCGTAGAAGTACGTGAAGCACGCCGTGCACGCTTTATGGAAGTGGCCGAGGAAGTCTCGGCCCAACGCTTGCAGCGCCGCGTGGGCCAGGTGATGAAGGTGATCGTGGACAAGGCCGTGGGCCTGGGTAAAAAGGGCGGTGTGGGCCGTACCTATGCCGATGCCCCTGAGATTGATGGTGTGGTGCACATTCAGCCACCCGAGAAAGCCAGCAAGACCTACAAGACCGGGGATTTGATCTCCGTGCGTATCTTGGCTGCACAGGGCCACGATTTGGTGGGAATTCCGGTTTGACTACTAAAAAGAGAGCTTGTGGCGCTTGCTTGCCAAGGGTTTCATTTGCATTTGTTGTTGAAACCTATGCTTGTTAAGCGCTGGTAGCTCCTCAAAAAGGCTTCGATTTTTTCGAAGCCTTTTTTTATGCCCGTGTGCAAGCGCAGGGTGCAGTGTGGCGCCTTTTGTGCGGTGGGTTGGCTTGGTAGGTCCAACACTTTTCTGTACCTTGTGCAAGGTTGCATGCGCTCCAGCGGGTTGCCATACTGAAAGCATTTTCATCAGATTGGAGGTGCGGTATGGCGAATGCGAATGCTCAAACTGGCGCGTTTTCCAGTGCGCTTGGACGCAGTTGGTGGGTCATCTTGCTGTTTGGCATCTTGTCCATCGCGTTTGGTCTCATGGCTATTTTTAATCCGATCGGAGCTGGTGCTGGCATGACCTGGGCGATTGGTGTGCTGGCGATTGCGGAGGGGGTGGTGACCCTGCTGGCGACGTTCAAGAAGGATGTACCTATGTCCAAAGGCTGGATGTGGGTCTATGGCCTGGTCTCTGTGCTCTTTGGGGTGTTGGCGGTGGTGAATCCGGTGTCTATGGCGGCGTCTTTTGTCATGGTGATGGCGGTGTGGTTCATCATTGCGGGCGTGGTGCGCATCACGATGGCGATCCGGGTGCGTAAAGCCATTGACAACGAATGGACCCTGATCTTGAGTGGTCTACTGGCCGTGGTACTGGGTGGCTGCATGCTGGCCATGCCCCTGGCTGGGTTGCTGGTGGCCGTAATCTGGATTGGTGCGGGCGCTTTGATTTATGGGGTGCTGCAAATATATGCAGCGTTCCAGATTCGCAAGCTGCTGCGCTAATTGATTTTATTTTTGTAGCGTGTGGTGCTTGCTGTACATGTGCTAGATGACATTTAGGTGCTGTAAATCACTGTAAGGTTAGCCCTGAATTTCAGGGCGTTCTGGTGTAGCCATGTCAGCCCTGCAAAACACGGCAAACAACCATATGGTGGGTCAATGCATGTGGCAAAGATCGCTGGCATTTAGGGCGGTGCATGCAGCCACGTTCGCCTTTGCCTTTGCTGCTGCCCCAAGTAGTGCCAAAGATGCAGGTAGGGGAGTTGAAATGCCCTACACCACCGAAATGCTGAATGAGCAAGCGTGGGCTGCTATCAAAATAAAAAGGCTTCACATGGAAGCCTTGGGGGGTTATGGGCCCATTTGTTATTCGCCCAGATAGGCTGCGCGCACCTTGGGGTCGTGCAGCAGGTCGTGGCCTGGGCCTTCCAGAGTGAGTTCTCCAGATTCCAGCACGTAGCCGCGCTGGCTCACTTCCAGGGCCAGGCGGGCGTTTTGCTCAATCAGCAAAATGGTGACGCCTTGGCTGGAGATGTCTTGGATCACTTCAAAGATTTTGTCCACCATGATGGGTGCCAAGCCCATGGTGGGCTCGTCGAGCAGCAGCAACTGGGGCTTGGACAAAATGGCGCGGCCCATGGCCAGCATTTGCTGCTCCCCCCCGGACAAGGTGCCGGCGGTTTGCTTGCGGCGTTCGGCCAGGCGTGGAAAGCGGGCGTACACCTGATCCAACTCTTGTGCGATGGCGGCTTTGTCTGCACGGCTGTAGGCGCCCATGTGCAGGTTCTCTTCAATCGTCAGCTGCGGAAAAATGCCCCGTCCTTCGGGCACCATCACCAAGCCCTGTCGCACCATGGCATGCACGGGCTGCCCCGCCAAACTCTGGCCTTGGTAGTGAATGCTGCCTGCCGCCAGCGGCACCAAGCCACAAATGGCGCGCAAGGTGGTGCTTTTGCCAGCGCCGTTGGCGCCAATCAACGCGACCAATTCGCCTGCGTTGACGTGCAAATTCAACTGCCGCACTGCGCGTATGCCGCCGTAAGCGACATCCACGCCGCGGATATTTAGCATGGGGGGGGAAGCCTGTGCTTCAGTCATGGCGCTTCTCTTCTTGGTGGGGTGTCGCAGCTTGAGGGTGCAGTAGCGGATCTTGCGCTGCTCCCTTGCCCAGATACGCCTCAATCACACGGGGGTCGTGCTGCACGTCGTGCGGCAGGCCGTACGACAGCACTTGGCCATACTCCAGCACCAGCACGCGGTCACACATATTCATGACCAGCTTCATGTCGTGTTCAATCAACAGCACGGTGATGCCGTCGTCACGGATTTTTTCAATCAGTGCGCGCAGCACCACGGTTTCTGAGGGGTTCATGCCCGCGGCAGGCTCATCCAGGGCCAGCAGCGAAGGGCCTGTGGCCAAGGCGCGGGCAATTTCCAGGCGGCGCTGGTCGCCGTACGACAGCGAAGACGCCACTTCATTGGCCACATGGGCAATTCCTACGTACTCCAGCAACTCCAGTGCCCGCGCTTGCGTGCGGGCCTCTTCCTCACGGCTGGCTTTGTTGCGCACCATGGCACCCCATAGCCCCGCCTTGGTGCGCAGATGCTGGCCAATCATCACGTTCTCCAGCGCGGTGAGCGCAGCGAACAGGCGAATATTTTGGAAAGTACGTGCCAGCCCTTGCTCGGCAATTTGGTAGGGCTTGAGCTTGGTAAGCTCCACGCCGTTGAACAGGCAACTGCCCGACTCGGGAATGTACAGCGCCGTCATCACGTTGAACAGCGTGGTTTTGCCAGCACCGTTGGGGCCGATCAAACCGAAGATTTCACCCTTGCGAATCTCAAAGCTCACATCTTTGAGTGCTTGCAGGCCGCCAAAGCGTTTGCTAAGTCCTTGTGCAATCAGCAGTGGCTCGCGTGCGGTTGAGGTGGAGGGGTGGGCGCTCATGCTTGTGGCTCCTTGCTTTGGTGGAGTTCGCGTTTGCGCACCTTGGAGGGCCACAGGCCTTCGGGGCGGAAAATCATTACCGCAACCAGCGCAATGCCAAACAGCAGCATGCGGATGGCGTCGGGGTCAACGATCACATCACCAAACAGGGTTTGCTGAATCGGCACCACCACATTGCGCAGCACCTCTGGAAAGATCGACAGCAGCAGGGCGCCAGCCACCACGCCGGGCACATGCCCCATGCCGCCCAGCACCACCATGCACAAAATGGCTATCGATTCGCTCAGGCCAAAACTCTCGGGGCTGACAAAGCCTTGCATCGAGGCAAACAAGCAGCCTGCCACACCGCCAAAACTGGCACCCATGCCAAAGGCCATGAGTTTGATGTTGCGGGTGTTGATGCCCATGGCCTTGGCGGCCACTTCGTCTTCACGCACGGCCTCCCAGGCGCGGCCAACGCGCGAGTTTTGCAGGCGGATGCAGATGAAGATGATGGCAATGACAATCACCATCAGCAGGTAGTAGTACTTTTCTGGCCCCGTGATGCGGAAATCCAAAATGGTTTCCGGCTTGCCCAGTGCCCAGTCGCCGATTTTCACGGTGTCAATCCGGTTGATGCCTTGCGGCCCATTGGTGATGTTCACCGGGGCATCCAGGTTGTTCATAAAGATGCGAATGATTTCGCCAAACCCCAGTGTGACGATGGCCAGATAGTCACCGCGCAGCTTGAGCACCGGAAAGCCCAGTGCTATGCCTGCCATAGCGGCCAAGGCAACACCAATGGGCAGTACTAGCCAAAAAGGCAGGTGTAAATCAAAGTGCGGCGAAGCCAGCAACGCCCACGTATAGGCGCCCACGGCATAAAAAGCGATGTAGCCCAGATCAAGCAGGCCGGCAAAACCCACCACGATGTTCAGGCCCAGTGCCAGCATCACATACAGCAGGGCGAAGTTGAGGATGCGAATCCAGCCTTGCCCAGCGGTGGCACCCAGCACAAACGGCAGCACCAGCAGCACCGCACCGATGGCAAAAGCGCCCAGCCAGACTTTGGCAGGTGTGCGTGGGGCAGAAGCAGTTGCAGTGCGGCTCATGCGCGGTCTCCCGAACGTTCACCCAAGAGGCCTGAGGGGCGGAAGATCAGCACAACCACCAGCACGATGAAGCTGAATACGTCCTGGTAGTGGCTGCCAAACACGCCATTGGTGAGGTTGCCCACATAGCCAGAGCCCAGGGCTTCAATCAGGCCCAGCAGCAGGCCGCCCAACATGGCACCGCCCAGGTTGCCAATGCCGCCCAGCACGGCGGCCGTGAAGGCTTTAAGGCCCAGCATGAAGCCCATGGTGTATTGCGCTACGCCGTAGTAGCTGGTGATCATCACCCCCGCAATCGCGGCCAGGGCTGAGCCAATCAGAAAGGCTGTGGAGATGACGGTGTTGATATTCACGCCCATCAGCCCTGCCACCTCACGGTTTTGGGCGGTGGCGCGCATGGCCATGCCCAAGCGGGTCTTGTGCACCAGCAGCAGCAAGGCCACCATGATCAGGGCAGAGCCCAGCATGATGGCAATTTGCAGCATGCTCAAACGCGCATCGCCGATCTGGAAGACGGTGGGCTCAATAATGTGCGGGAAATTCAGGTAGTTGCGGCCCCAGTACATCATGGCCAGGTTCTGAATGATGATGGAAACGCCAATCGCGGTAATCAGTGCCGCCAGCCGTGGGGCACGGCGCAGCGGACGGTAGGCGATGCGCTCTGCCGTCCAGCCCAAAGCCATGCACACCGGAATAGAAACCAGCAGTGCGGCACCGAGAGCGACAAAGACGGAAACATCACCATAGTGGCCCACCAGTGCCAGCACGATGCTGGTGGCGGTCATCGCGCCGACCATGACCACATCGCCGTGGGCGAAGTTGATCAGGCCGATGATGCCGTAGACCATGGTGTAGCCCAAGGCAACCAGCGCGTACACGCTGCCCGCCGTCAGGCCGTTGATGATTTGTTGTACAAAAATATCCATGACGGGCGCGCCTTGGGCGTGGTCAGTCGGAAAAAATGGCCTTGCTGTGACGCAAGACCGAGGTCAGCAGCAGTGCTGCTTGGCCGGGCTATGCTGCTCTGCCACGCTGTGGCACAGCAGCATGCATGGCGCTTACTTGGCCGAATCCACGATGGTCTTGACCTCTTGCCACTTGCCGCCCTTGACGGTGTAGATGGTCACGGCCACTTCGTTCAGGTCGCCATTCTTGTCGTAGGCAATGTTGGCGCTTGTGGCACCACTGCGCTTCAACGCAGCCAGCTTGGGCAGGTATTTGTCGGCTTTGGCTGAGCCTGCTTGCTCCATGGCGGTGACCATGTTCCAAGCGCCGTCATAAGCGTAGGGTGCGTATACACCGGGCTCTACCTTAAAGCGAGCTTTGTACGCGGCAGCGAACTTTTCGCCTTGGGCCATGGTCTTCAGGGGCACGCCCGCCAAAGAGGCATACGTGCCATTGGCGGCTTCGCCCGCCAGCTTCAAAAAGGTGTCGCTGCGGGTCATCTCGCCCGAAACCAGCGGCTGGGTGATGCCCAGCGTTTGCATCTGGCGGCGCATGGGGCCGGACTGCGCATCCAGACCGCCAAAGAAAATGGCCTCTGCACCCTTGGCTTTGATGCTGGTCAGGATGGCGGTGAAGTCGCTGGCCTTGTCGGTGGTGTATTCGCGTGCTACCACGGTGCCCCCCGCGCGTTTGACGGCGGCAATCACTTGGTCTGCCAAGCCTTGGCCGTAGGCGGTGCGGTCGTCAATCACGGCCACTTTTTTCGCGTTCAGGTCTTTGACCATGAAGACGCCCACAGCAGCACCTTGCTGGGTGTCGCTGGTCATCATGCGAAACGTGGTGTCATAGCCTTGCAGGGTGTATTCCGGCGAGGTGGCCATGGCGATCTGTGGAATGCCTGCATCGTTGTACACGCGTGAGGCGGGAATGGTGGTGCCAGAGTTGAAGTGCCCCAGCATGCCATTGACCTTGGCGTCTGCAATTTGCTGCGCCACTTGCACCGCGGTGCGTGGGTCGGCCTGGTCGTCCTTGGATACCAGGACAAACTTGGCTTTGTCTCCATCCAGTTTGATGCCCTTGGCGTTGGCTTCTTCCAGTGCCAGCGTCAAACCATTGCGCATGTCTTCACCGTAGTGGGCCTGAGGGCCTGTCAGCGGGGCGGCAAAGCCCAGGCGCACTGTGGTTTCTGCGTGGGCTGCACTCATCAGGCCGCCAAAGGCGCAAGCGAGTGCCAAAGTGCTGGTCACGGTCTTGAAGGATGGAGATTTTTTCATGCGACGTTGCTCCTTAGTGGTCAGAGAAAAACAGGACTGTAAAAAGGCCTAGGGCTGAAGGGAATGGGACTAACCCACCATCATCAAGCTGGCGTTGCCGCCAGCTGCTGTGGTGTTGGTGCTGATGCTGATCTCTCGCAATAAACGTTCCTGTCGGTAACGCTCACCGTGGCGAATTTCTTCGGTGGTCAAACCCTGCACCAGCAGCAGAGGGCCAGATCGGGTGCTGAGTTGCTGCTGTAAATGCAAGAGCGCATCGGTATCGCTTTCTGCCAAGGCAGCTTGCAGGGGCAGTTGTGCCAGCTCCATCTCGGTGGCCCATTGCAAGGCAGCGCTCTGGGCGGCAGGCACTTGCTGCTGCCACTGGGCAACCAGCGCTCGCAAGGCGGGGCTGTCTTGCAGCAGCAAGGTATTGCCTGTGGCTTGGCACGCTTGCCACTGGGCTTGCAGGCCTTCTGGCGTGCTGGGAATGCCCCAGATCAAGCCCCGTGGCTGCAAGCCGTATTGGTTGGTTTCGCCGGTGGGGCCATCGAGCAGCACTTGCTGGCCAGCGGTCACGGGCAAAGCCTGGGTGCCGCGTGCGCTGGGGATAGACAACTGCTTCAAAGCTGGTGCTTGGGATAGCAGGCGGAATAAATACAGCGGCCCACCCGCTTTGGGGCCAGTGCCTGACAACCCTTCGCCACCAAAAGGCTGCACGCCCACCACGGCGCCCACCACGTTGCGGTTGACATAAATATTGCCCGCGTGAATACGCTGTGAGACATGGGCCACGGTTTCATCCAGGCGGGTATGAACGCCAAAGGTCAAACCAAAGCCCAGGTGGTTGATGGCTTGCAGCAGTGCATCCATATCTTTGCGGGCGTAGCGCAGCACGTGCAGCACGGGGCCAAACACCTCGCGGCTCAGATCCTGCACGCTGTCCACTTCGATGAGCGTAGGGGGCACGAAGTGGCCGTGGCGGCATTCGGCAGGCAGCTCCAGTTGGGTAACTTTGTGGCCCTGGCGGCGCATGCTGTCGATATAGTTATCAATATCGGCTTTGGCTTTCGCATCAATCACCGGGCCCACATCGGTAGCCAGCTGGTCGGGGTTGCCCACACGCAGCTCTTGCATGGCACCGCGCAGCATGTGCAGCACGTGGTCGGCACTGTCTTCTTGCAGGCACAGCAGCCGCAGTGCCGAGCAGCGCTGGCCTGCTGAGTCGTAAGCCGACATCAGCACATCGCCCACCACCTGTTCAGACAGCGCAGAGGAGTCCACCACCATGGCGTTGATACCGCCGGTCTCGGCAATCAGCGGCACCGGTTTGCCGTGGCTGCCCAAACGCTGGGACAGGCGACGGTGAATGTGTTGCGCGACAGGGTGAGAGCCGGTAAATACGACCGCATCGGTGGCTGGGTGGCTGACCAGTGCATCGCCCACGGTTTCACCATCGCCGGGCAGCAGTTGCAGCGCATGTATGGGAATTCCGGCTTGGTGCAGCATGGAGACTGCCTGTGCAGCTATCAAATTGGTTTGCTCTGCGGGTTTGGCAATCACCACATTGCCTGCCGCCAGTGCCGCAGCAATCTGGCCGCAGAAAATGGCCAATGGAAAATTCCACGGGCTGATGCACACCACCACGCCCAAAGGGCGGTGGCTGTCATTGCTCAAATACTGCTCGGCCTGCTGGGCGTAGTAGCGCAGAAAGTCGATGGCTTCGCGCACTTCCGCGATGGCATTGGGCAAGGTTTTTCCTGCCTCCCGGCACAGCAGTCCCATCAGGGGCTGGAGATGGGCTTGCAAGATGTCTGCCGCCTGCAGCAAAGCCTGCGCACGCGCATTCACTGGGGTGGCTTGCCAAATGGGGGCGGCATGCTGGGCCTGCTGCAGTGCGCGTGCAACTTCTGCAGGGCCAGCCATGTGCACTTCGCCCAGCACGTCTTGGGTGTGCGCAGGGTTGAGGACGCGGTGGACGCTGCACGCCTCGCTGTTGGCCGCTTGTGCGGTCAGCGACGTCACGCTGCTGAGCAATGCCGCTGACAGCGAGGCCAGGCGGTGCTCATTGCTCAAATCCAGACCGGCGGAGTTGCGGCGCGCTTGCGCGGCATACAGGTGGGCGGGCTGTGGAATGCGCTCATGGGGGCGCCCCAGTTGCTCCAGCGCCTGGGCTGCAGTGACCGGGTCGGTCACCAGTTGTGCAATGTCTACGCTCTCGTCGCCAATCTGGTGCACAAACGAACTGTTGGCGCCGTTTTCCAGCAGGCGGCGCACCAGATAGGCCAGCAAAGTTTCGTGCGTGCCGACGGGGGCATAAATGCGGCAGGGCCGCGCCAGCTTGCCAGCGGCCGTATCGCCCACCACTTCTTCGTACAGGCCTTCGCCCATGCCGTGCAGGCATTGAAACTCGTACTGGCCGCGGTAGTAGTTGTTGCCCGCCATGTGGTAGATGCTGGCCAGCGTCTGCGCGTTGTGGGTGGCAAATTGCGGAAAGATGGCTTCGGGCGCGCCCAGCAGTTTGCGGGCGCAGGCGAGGTAGGACACATCGGTATGCACCTTGCGGGTGAAGACCGGAAAATCTTCCAGCCCATCGACTTGCGCGCGCTTGATTTCGCTGTCCCAGTAGGCGCCTTTGACCAGGCGCACCATCAGGCGGTGCTTGCTGCGGCGGGCCAGATCAATGATCCAGTCCAGCACAAAGAAGGCGCGGCGCTGGTAGGCCTGCACCACAAAGCCAATGCCGTTCCAGCCGGCCAGCGAAGGGGCAAAACACAGTTGCTCCAGCAAATCCAGCGAAATTTCAAGGCGGTCGGCCTCTTCGGCGTCAATGTTCAGGCCAATGTCGTACTGGCGGGCCAACTCGGCCAGCTTGAGCAGGCGCGGGTACAGCTCACCCATCACGCGTTCGCGCTGGGCCCGGCTGTAGCGCGGGTGCAGGGCCGACAGCTTGATGGAAATGCCCGGGCCTTCGTAGATGCCGCGCCCCTGCGAGGCCTGGCCGATGGCGTGGATGGCCTGCTCGTACGACTGCAGGTAGCGCAGCGCATCTTCCTCGGTGGTGGCTGCTTCGCCCAGCATGTCGTAGGAGTAGCGGAAACCTTTTTCCTCCAGCTTGCGGCTGTTGGCCAGCGCGGCGGCGATGGTCTGGCCGGTGACGAACTGCTCGCCCATCATGCGCATGGCGGTGTTGACGCCTTGCCGGATCAGCGGCTCGCCCCCTTTGGCAATGATGCGGGTGAGGGCGCTGCTCAGCTTTTGCTCGCTGTGCACGCTGACCAGCTTGCCGGTAATCATCAAGCCCCAGGTGGCAGCGTTGACGAACAGGGAGGGCGAGTCGGTGTGCGACTTCCAGTCGCCTTTGCTGACTTTGTCGCGGATCAAAGCATCGCGCGTGGCACGGTCGGGAATGCGCAGCAGGGCCTCGGCCAGGCACATCAGCGCCACGCCTTCCTGGCTGGACAGCGAATACTCCTGCACCAGCGCCTCAACCCCGGAAGTTTTTTTGTGGCGTTTGTCGCGCAGGGCTTGTACCAAGCGCGTGGCCAAGGTTTGTACGCCTTTGGGGTGGGTGCTGGTGGCCGGCGCGATGAGCAGCGGCAGGCATTCGGTTTCGGGGCGGCGGTAAGCGGCGGTGATGGCGGCGCGCAGCACGCTTTGGGGTTGTACGTCTTGCGCCAGTGCGTAAAACGGTGCGTAAGGCAGAGGCTGGTCGGCCAATGCCTCGGGTTCTACCGTGTCACCCATGGCGGTTGTACCCAGGTACTGCAACTCGGGCAGGGGCTTGCCTTGCTCAATGGCTTCCAGGTAGCTGTGCAGGGCTTGTTTGTGCAGCCAGTGGGGAGTGCAGCCCAATTGCTGTGCTGCAGCTTTGAGTCTGTCACGCATCAACTCATCCACCTTGATGCCTATGGTTGTTGTCGCCATAACCGCCGAACTCCCTGAAGAAGAACCTGTGCACATTGAGAAAAGTGGCGCGATTCTAGAAAGGTGCAACCCAATCAGATATTGGGGTTTACCTGTTGCCTATTTGGTGCAACCTGTGTCGCGATGACGGTTGGATTGCAGAAAGTGTGCCAATCAGGTGGGCGGCTGAAATATAAAAAATAGAGCGCTTGGCGCTGGTTGTGCGGTGCTTTCAAGGTTTTTATGCTCTGAAGTGCTTATTTAATAAGCGCCAGTAGCTATGGTTTTCATGGTGTTGGGCAACAAAAAAGGCTTCCCGAAGGAAGCCTTTTTTGTGTGTACGATGCAATCGCATGGCAGCAGCGCTTGCGCTGCCGCTGCATTACACGCGCTTGCGGTATTCGCCGGTACGGGTGTCGATTTCGATCTTGTCGCCTTGGTCCACGAACAAAGGCACAGCCACTTCGAAACCTGTAGCAATCTTGGCAGGCTTGAGCACCTTGCCCGATGTGTCGCCCTTGACGGCGGGTTCTGTCCAAGTGATTTCGCGCACGATGGTGGTGGGCAGCTCGCAGGAGATGGCCTTGCCGTCGTAGAACACCACTTCAGCCACCATGCCGTCTTCCAGGTAGTTGATGGTGTCACCCATGTTGGTGGCTTCCACTTCGTACTGGTTGAACTCTTCGTCCATCCACACGTACATGGGGTCAGCAAAGTAGGAGTAGGTGCATTCCTTCTTGTCCAAGATCACGTTGTCGATCTTGTCGTCGGCCTTGAACACGTTTTCTGTGCCGAAGTTACCGATCAGGGACTTCAGCTTCATGCGCACAGTGGCAGCGCCACGGCCGCCACGGGCGTATTCGGTCTTCAGGACAATCATGGGGTCCTTGCCGAACATGATCACATTGCCTGCGCGGATTTCTTGAGCGATTTTCATAGCTTGCTTAGCTGGTTGGGTAAAGCCGCTCAACACGGCAGGCAAGCATGGCGCTAAAAGCGTAGGGCCTGCCGCATGTTCCGCGGCGGGAGCCGCTCAGAGGTCGGGTCTACGCGCTGCGCGCAGAGCCTTCAAAGCGGCAAAAGGGGAGATTTTAGCTTTTTTCCGCCGCAAACGGTTGCAGTTGAGCAATGAGGTCGCTTTGCACCAGCAAATTAGCGCGCGCTTGCAGGGTGCAGTCGCGCCATTCCTGCAACAACGCAGGGGTGATGGCCGGGAGGGTGGCTGCATCTGCCATGCCATTCCACGCATGGTGAAAGACGCGCAAGCTGGCGGGCGCGTGCATCCAATCCAAGAAAGCATCGAGCTTGGCGTGGTGGGCGTTGTCGTGCTGGGGGTAGATGTGCCACACAAAAGGCTGACCGGCCCACAAGGCGCGCACCAAGGAGTCTTCACCGCGCACCAAGTTGAGATCACAGGCCCAGAGCATTTCGTCAAACTCGGGCTGGCTGCGGGTGGGTAAGTAAATAGGCGTTAATGGTGCGGCCCAGGCCGTGGATTGCACCGCCGCTGTGGCACGGCCAGGCGTCACGATCAGCGCGGGGTGCCAGTCTGGCGCTGGCGCGCTGATTTGCTGCAGCAACTGCGGCAGCGCGGTGGGTTCATAGCAAAACAGCGAGATGGCGCAGTCCTGCGCCTGAATGCCGTGCGCTGCGCGCCATGCGGTGCGGTCAAACTGCGCCTGGCGCTGTGCCAATGCGTGCTCGCGCAGCAAGCCGCCCGTGCGCTCGGTAAAACCGGGGTAGAAGAACCAGCGTGTCATGCCCGCCGCCGGGCCCGCCATGATGCGCGAAGGCAGGCGGTGGCAGCGCTCCACATAATCTTCGGCCGACAGGTATTCCAGATTGATCAGCACGGGCAGTGGCTGCTGGGCTTGCTGGCATTGCACATGGCGCTGCGCCAGGGTGTGCAAATAAGGCGCCGGGGCCTCGCAGCCAAATGCTTCAATGACCACATCGGGGTGCGCGGCGTAAACCGCGTCATAACTGCAGACGCGGACGTTGGGTGCGCCTTGCGGCGCCATCCATGCCAAAGCCGATGCATCGTCAATCCGCAGCGTGACTTGCACACCCCGAGCGCCCAGTTCTGCTGCCAGCCGCCAGCACACACCAATATCGCCAAAGTTGTCGATCACTTGGCAAAAAATATCCCATTGGGGGCGGTGCTGGGGGGCGGCGAGGCAGTCAGTCATGGTGGTGATTCAGTGCGCGAGGGCGCAAGCAGTGAGGCGGTGATGGTAGCGCTGCAGCGGCGCCGTGCAGCGTAGTGTGTGATTGGCTTGTTTCGATCGAAATTGGCTGCTAAGGCATATCTGGAAAGCGCTGGCAGCTATTTATTTTGAAAAGATCCCGGGCCGCGCTAGGCGGGGTATGTGCAAACCGCCACAATGCGGGCATGTCGATTGCTGAGCACTCTCCTGAAATTTTGAACCAAGTAGCGGCGCTGCCGTCGTTGCCCGGTGTGTACCGCTACTTTGATGCTGCCGATCAACTGCTGTATGTGGGCAAAGCGCGCAACCTCAAGCGCCGCGTGAGCAGCTATTTCCAGAAAGACCACGGTGGCACACGCATTGGTCACATGGTCAGCAAAATCGCCAAGCTGGAGACCACGGTGGTGCGCTCCGAAGCCGAGGCGCTGCTGTTGGAAAACAATCTCATCAAAACGCAGCACCCCAAGTACAACATTCTGTTTAGGGATGACAAAAGCTACCCGTACCTAAAGCTGACAGGCACCTCCGCCCACGATGGCGATGTGCGCAGTCCGGCCAACCAATGCTTTCCGCGTATTGCTTACTACCGTGGCAGCACCGACAAAAAGCACCGCTACTTTGGCCCATATCCCAGCGCATGGGCAGTGAAAGAAAGCATTCAGCTGCTGCAAAAAGTATTCAGGCTGCGCACCTGCGAAGACACGGTGTTTGCCAACCGCTCGCGCCCGTGTTTGCTCTATCAAATCAAGCGCTGTTCAGGCCCCTGTGTGGGCCATATCAGCCCAGAGGCCTATGCCGCCGATGTGCGCAACGCGGAAGCCATGCTGCGTGGTGAAACGCAAGTGCTGCTGCAAGACATGGAGCGGCGCATGATGGCGCACGCCGAGCAGCTGGAGTACGAAAAAGCAGCCGAAATTCGCAACCAGATGAGTGCGCTCAGCACGGTGCTGCACCAGCAAGCCATTGAAACCACAGAGGACAAGGATGTGGACATCTTGGCGGTCAAAGTGCAGGGTGGGCGGGCGTGTGTGAACTTGGCCATGGTGCGGGGCGGGCGGCATTTGGGCGACAGGGCTTATTTCCCCTCACAGCTTGATGACGCGATGGGTGTTTACCAGTCGGAAGATGAGGCTGTGCAAACACCGCAGTCGGTGGAAGAGCGTGTGCTCGAAGCCTTTTTGGCGCAGCACTATATTGATGTGCCCATACCGCCCATTTTGCTGGTGAGCGAAGCTGTGGATGTGCAGCTGATGCAAGCCTTGTCTGCCCAGGCAGGCTACAAAGTGGTGGCGGTGCAGCAGCCGCGAGAGCAGCGCCGCATCTGGCTGGAGATGGCGCAGCAAAACGCGGCCATCCAATTGGCGCGCTTGTTGGCAGAAGAGGGGTCACAGCAGGCCCGTACCCGTGCGCTGGCGGAGGCTTTGGATTTGCCCCAAGAGCGGCTGGATGAACTGAGCATTGAATGCTTTGATATTTCGCACACGGCTGGAGAGAGTACGCAGGCGTCTTGTGTGGTGTTTTACCACCACAAAATGCAAAACAGCGAGTACCGGCGCTTCAACATCACTGGCATCACCCCGGGCGATGACTACGCCGCCATGCGGCAGGTGTTAACGCGCCGCTACAAACCCGTGGCAGATGCCATTCAGACAGCTGGCGGGGCCGATCCAGAACCCGGTGCACCGCGCTTGCCCGACCTGGTGTTGGTGGATGGCGGAAAAGGCCAAGTCAGCATGGCACGCGAAGTGTTTGCAGCGCTGGGGCTGGATGTCTCGCGCATTGTGGGCGTGGAAAAGGGTGAGGGCCGCAAGGTCGGGCTGGAAGAGCTGGTGTTTGCAGATGGCCGTCCCAAGGTGTATCTGGGGCATGACTCTGCGGCCCTGATGCTGGTGGCGCAAATCCGCGACGAAGCGCACCGTTTTGCCATCACCGGCATGCGTGCCCAGCGTGCCAAAGTGCGGACAGGGCAAAGTAGTTTGGAAGATATTCCGGGGGTGGGGCCCAAGCGCCGTGCGCGTTTGCTGCAGCGCTTTGGCGGTGTGCGCGGCGTAGCCAACGCGAGTGTGGAAGATTTGATGACGGTTGAAGGCATCTCAGCCAGTTTGGCGGACGATATCTATCGCGCTTTGCATTGAAGGGGGGGCTGACTTCATGGCTGTTGTCTTGGAAGTGTTTACAGGAATCGCGCAGTGGCTTGCATCCAAAGTGCTTCAGCCGTGACACAATCGTCGCCATGTTCTTCACCATTCCCACTCTGATGACTTGGACGCGGATTCTCGCGATCCCGCTGATCGTTGGAGTGTTCTATGCGCCCTTTGCGCCAGAGTCTCGCAATCTGATTGCGGCGTTGATGTTTATTGTTTTTGCAGCCACGGATTGGCTGGATGGATTTTTGGCACGGCGCTTGAATCAGACTTCCTCGTTTGGCGCGTTCTTGGATCCCGTGGCAGACAAGTTTTTGGTGTGCGCTTCCTTGCTGGTGCTGGTGCATTTGCAGCGCGCAGACGTATTTGTGGCGCTGATCATCATTGGCCGGGAAATTGCTATTTCGGCGCTGCGCGAGTGGATGGCACAAATCGGCGCCAGCAAGAGTGTGGCAGTGCACATGATTGGCAAGGTCAAAACGACGGTGCAGATGGTGGCCATTCCCTTCTTGTTGTTTGATGGTGTGCTCTTTGGCGTTATTGATACCCGTTTGTGGGGCCAAATTCTGATTTGGGCGGCTGCGGTGCTGACGGTGTGGTCCATGGTGTACTACTTGCAAAAAGCAATCCCAGAGATCAGAAGCCGCGTCAAGCACTAACGTTGTACGGTCTCCAATAAAAGCGCTGCGGGAACACCCTCAGCGCTTTTTTTATTGCCTGAACGTGCGTAGCCGTGTACAAAAGTGGCTGTTCGCTCAGGCATGGCGTTAGCGTTTAGGGGATGAGGCCCTGAATCGCTTCGTGCGTAAGCATGAAAAAAATCGTAGCTTTCGCCAAAACGCCTGAGAAACCTGTCTAGAATCTCGCCTAACGCTGACAAGCACCATTTGGTGTGGATGCCTCTGTAGAGGCATCTGTCACAAAGGCGCTCCAACAACCATTTCTCGAGAGGCATCTTGTGAATAAGACTGAACTGATTGAGCACATTGCTAACAACGCCGACATTTCCAAGGCTGCAGCAGCTCGCGCACTGGAATCGACGATCGACGCAGTGAAGAAAACCCTGAAAAAGGGCGGTACAGTTTCCTTGGTAGGTTTTGGTACTTTTGCAGTTGGCAAGCGCGCTGCCCGTACAGGTCGCAACCCCCGCACTGGCGACACCATCAAGATCAAAGCGGCCAAAGTGCCGAAGTTCCGTCCAGGCAAGGCCCTGAAGGACGCTTTGAACTAATCAAAGTTTTAACAGTGGGGTGCTTAGCTCAGTTGGTAGAGCGGCGCCCTTACAAGGCGTAGGTCAGCGGTTCGACCCCGTTAGCACCCACCACTTCCCACTGTAAAAAGCATATAGAGTGATCTAGATGCTTTTTTTATTCCACAGCGGGTGCTTAGCTCAGTTGGTAGAGCGGCGCCCTTACAAGGCGTAGGTCAGCGGTTCGACCCCGTTAGCACCCACCATTCGCTGTGAGGCATCTTTGCATTAGATGCAGGTTTAGAGGATTGCAGTGGGTGCTTAGCTCAGTTGGTAGAGCGGCGCCCTTACAAGGCGTAGGTCAGCGGTTCGACCCCGTTAGCACCCACCACTTCGATCACACAAAAAGCACCTTGCTGAAAAGCAAGGTGCTTTTTTGTTGCCAAAGGTTTTTGGGTAACTCGTGATGTTGCTTGCGCAGTCCCTAGAACATCTGCAGATGTGTAAAGGGGTTGAGCAGGTAGAATCTGTAGGTTTCCTTATTCGGTTCGTCGGTCACTTGTAGTGGCTACGCAATTCCATTGAAAAGGCGAGCGAGGGTTCGCTTTTTTTATGCATCCTCAGAAAGATTGACTATGCTCGAATCAATCCGCAAGCATTCCAAGTTCGTCATGATCTTGTTGTTCTTGCTGATCATTCCCTCGTTCATTTTTGTCGGTATCGACCAGAGCTATTTTTCGGGCTCTAGCCCGATGGTCGCACGGGTTGACGGGCAAGACATTACCCAAAATGATTGGGATAACGCGCACCGCTATGAGAGTGATCGTTTGCGTGCAGAAAATCCTGGTATCGACTCTAAGTTGCTGGACTCGCCGCAAGCACGTTACGCCACTTTAGAGCGCATGGTGCGTGATCGTGTATTGCAGGTTGCAACACAAAAAATGCACTTGGTGACCAGTGATGCTGCACTGGCAAGTACGCTGCAGAAAATTCCCGCGATTGCCAGTTTGCGCAAGCCTGATGGCAGCCTGGATGCAGAAGGTTACCGGGCGCTGTTGGCTGCGCAAGGCATGACGCCGGAAGGCTATGAGGCTGCTTTGCGTCGTGATATGTCTTTGGGGCAGGTGCTGGGTAATGTCATGAATACCGCGTTGGCAACACCTGCGGTTGCGAATGCGGCGATGGATGCGTTTTTGCAGCGTCGTGAAATCCAAGTGGCTCAATTCCTAGCCAAGGACTTTGTCTCTCAGGTACAGGTCAAAGACGAGGATCTGAAAGCGTTTTATCAAGCGAATATTGCGAAATTCCAGCAGTCTGAACAGGCCAAGGTCGAGTACGTGGTGCTTGATCTCAAGACGGTGCGTGATGGCATTGAATTGAATGAATCGGATCTGCAGACTTACTACAAAGAAAATGCCTCTCGTCTAGCGAGTAGTCAAGAAGAGCGTCGTGCCAGCCATATTTTGGTGAATGCACCCAAGAGCATGCCTGCGCAGGAGCGAGAAGCTGCCAAGGCGAAGGCTCAAGCGATTGATGAGAAGGTCAAGGCCAATCCCGCAAGTTTTGCAGAGGTGGCCAAGGCTGAATCTCAAGACACAGGCTCTGCTGCATCGGGTGGTGACTTGGGGTACTTCGCACGCGGTGCCATGGTGCCTGAGTTCGAGCAAGCGGCATTTGGAATGCAAAAAGGCGAGATCAGTGGCGTCGTCGAATCTGAGTTTGGGTTTCACATCATCCAGTTAACGGATGTGAAGCAGCCTGAGCTTCCCAGCTTTGCTTCGGTGCGTGAAAAAATTGTGGATGATCTCAAGGATCAGCAAGCGCAGCGCAAGTTTGCTGAGGTGGCAGAAGTTTTTGCGAATACGGTATATGAGCAAGCGGAGAGCTTGCAGCCCGCAGTTGAGAAGTTGGGGTTGAAGTTGCAGACGGTAGACGGCGTCACGCGAGAGCCCAAGGCAGGTGCTGAAGGTGTGTTGGCGAGTGAGGCGTTCCTAGAGGCTTTGTTTGCCGCTGATAGCATTGATAACAAGCGCAATACAGATGCTATCGACATCGGCTCGAACCAAATGGTTTCTGGTCGTGTTGTGAGCTACCAGCCTGCCAAGCAGCTGGCATTTGAAGAAGTTGCAGATCGCGTGAAAACTTTGTATGTGGAGCAGCAAGCTGCAGTACTCGCACGTGAGGCAGGAGAGGCTAAGTTGGCAGAGTGGAAGGCGGATGCATCTAAGGCGCAAGGTTTATTGCCTGCCGTAGTGGTTGCACGGGATAACCCTGTGGGCATGCCTAGCCAACTACTGAATGCGGCACTCCAGGCGAAAACCGATGCTTTGCCTGCATGGGAAGGTGTCAGCATGGGTGACGCAGGTTATGCGATTGTGAAGGTGAACAAAATTGTTCCCCAGGGCACAAGAAGTGAGGACTTTGCACGCCAAGCATCGCTGCAGTATGTACAATTGATGAGTACTGCGGAAGGCGCTGCGTACTATGAATTGCTTAAGAAGAAATTCGATGTGCAGTTCAAAGTGGCTCGACCCTAAGTAAGAAATTCATAGCTGGTTTCCTTGAGTACTTAAGAAATCAGCTATAATTCAAATCTCTGCTGGTGGCTGTAGCTCAGTTGGTAGAGTCCCGGATTGTGATTCCGGTTGTCGTGGGTTCGAGCCCCATCAGCCACCCCAAAATTTAGTTTTAAGTGTTACTTAAAACACCCCTTTATGGCGGTCATAGCTCAGTTGGTAGAGCCCCGGATTGTGATTCCGGTTGTCGTGGGTTCGAGCCCCATTGATCGCCCCATATAAAAGCCCATCTTGGTAACAAGATGGGCTTTTTGTTTTGTGCATTGCCGAATGCGCTGCCGTGCACGCTGGTGTAAGTTATTAAGGGCAGGTGTTGGCAGTTTGCTCTAGTGCTTTGGCCGACCAGCATACTTAGCTAGTGGGCGTTTTATAGGTTGGCATGAGGCACGCGAACTACACCAACCCACCAACCCACCA
>NZ_DLTI01000043.1:57883-118423 GCF_002501455.1 Comamonas sp. UBA7840
ACCCACCAACCCACCAACCCAGTAGGTCGCTGCTGCTGCAACCGGTTTGGTGAATAGCTGTTCCAGAAGATTTGGGTACTACCCATTTCTGGGGTGTGAGGTGATAGCGGAGGGCTGAATCCAATGAGGCCGTATTGGTAAATCTTGCTGGCTTTACCTATGATGGTTTCCATGCATCCCTCAAGAGGTTCTTTGTCCTTGCGTATATGGCAGGCTGCGCGCGATACAGCTGTGGCCTGGGGCCGCATTTTTTATTTGTTCGCGATGGTGTGGGTGCTGCTGTTGTCGCCTTCCACGTACCGGTGGCCGTCCTTGCAGCCCATATTGCAGCGCATGTACCGGGATACAGCGCCGATCTTGCTTGGCTTTACGGTGCTGGCTGCGTTGATTTGTCTGGTGATCACACGCATCGTAGTGGTGACGGCCATCAGCTATGGCTTGTCGCGTTATGCCCTGGAAATGGTGGTACGGGTACTGGTGCTGGAGTTGATTCCGTTGACGGCCAGCTTGTTCGTGGCCATGCGCTGCACCATTCCTTATGCGACCGAGCTGGCTGTTATGCGCAGCTCTGGAGCGTGGGACGCACGCGCGCAGCGTGGGGAAGCCTTGATGCGCCTGGAGGTGCTGCCGCGCGTGGTTTCTGGCTTGTATGCCAGTGTGACCTTGGCGGCGCTGTCCTGTGTG
The DNA here is from genome assembly GCF_002501455.1 of Comamonas sp. UBA7840. Lineage (NCBI taxonomy): Bacteria > Pseudomonadati > Pseudomonadota > Betaproteobacteria > Burkholderiales > Comamonadaceae > Comamonas > Comamonas sp. UBA7840. The sequence goes on from NZ_DLTI01000043.1 coordinate 58,568, forward strand.
GTGGCACTGGTGATGGCGTACATCGGGGTGTATGGTTTTAGCTGGGCGGGCGTGCCGGGTTACACCCGCATGTTTGGCCATGTCTTCAACCCATCAGTGACCTTGGTTTTTGTGTTGAAAACCTGGCTGTCTAGCTTGGCAGTTGCCATTATTCCTGTGTCGACGGGGTTGTATGCCAAGCCACGGCGATTGTCTCGGCCGGGCGATGAACTCAATGGGCTGGTGCGTATGTTCGCAGTGCTGCTGCTGATTGAGCTGGCATCGTTGATGGGTAATTACTATTAAGTACTACGACGTTGGAAGGGTTGTGACCTTTGTCTGATTCAAGCAAGCCATCTTTACCGGATTCAGCCGCCTCAGCCCCTGCGACGGAGTTGAGGCCTGTGGCGCATTTGGAGCGCAAAGCTGCGGCTTTGCTGTTGCTCACGATTGCCTTGATCGCCGGGGCCACTTTGTACTTGCTGTATGCGCGCGGTGCTTTTGAGACAACCCAAACGTTGGTGTTGACTTCGGATGATTCCGAGGGAGTGACTGTGGGCATGGATATGACGTTCTCAGGCTTTCCGATTGGACGTGTGAGCAAGCTAGAGCTAGCCCCCGATGGCAATGTCCGCATAGTGGTGGCTGTGGCCAGCAAAGATGCACATTGGCTGCGTGAATCCAGTGTGTTCACGTTGGTGAAAGGGCTGGTGGGTGGCACCACCATCAAGGCTTACAGCGGCATGCTGCAAGACCCGCCTTTGCAGGATGGTGCTGAGCGCCCGGTTCTGCGTGGTGATGCCACTGCAGAAATTCCGCAGATTGTTGCCATGGCCAAAGATTTGCTCAACAACCTCAGCATGATGACCGCGCAGGATTCGGCTCTGGGTAAATCCATGGACCAGATTCGCCAGTTAGGGGAAAAGCTCAATGGCGAAAATGGGGCCATGGAGGTGTTGCTGGGAACCCCCGAGAATGCGCGCAAAACGGTGGAAATGCTCGACCGTGCCAACCAGTTGCTGGCGCGCATGGATCACGTGGTGCGGCGCGCCGATCAGCAGGTGTTTGATGCAGATGGGGTAATGCCCCAAGTGCGTCAGACGGTACAGACTCTCAACCAATTGCTGCAAGAGACGCGAGCCAGCTTGAAAAAGCTGGATGCCGTGCTGGTGAATGCCGAGTCCATCAGCGCGAATGTGAATGATGCCAGCAGCGACCTTGGTCAGTTGCGCAATGAGGTGGAGAGCAATTTGCGCAAGATTGAAGACATGCTGACCGATTTGCAGCGCAAATGGCCGTTTGCCAAAGGCGCTAAAGAGGCGGAGGTTCAACTGCCATGAAAGTGCCTCGTATCTTCCGCATTGCAGCTGTAGTTACGGGGGTGCTCGGGGCGGCGTGCTCCAGCCGACCGCCGGCACCGGATTGGGCGCTGGAAGCACAGTCCGCGTCTGAGCGTGCGGTGAAAGCTTATTTGCAAGGTGACACTCGGGTGGCAGAGGCGGAGTGGCGCCAAGCCTTTGCGCAGGTGTCGGCAACCGGGCAACCCAGTCAGATGGCGCGTTTGGCGCTGCTGCAGTGTGCGACCCAAGTTGCCGCATTGGAATTTACGGACTGCCCCCAGTACCAGCGTTATGCCGCAGGTGCACAGCCCGCAGAGCAGGCCTATGCCCGCTATTTGCAAGTGCAGCACACGGCGCAGGATGTGGCTTTGCTGCCCAAGGCACAGCAGGCCATGGCCCGCCAAGTGCTGGCAGGCCAGGCAGGACAATCGGCGCCCGCAGCGGAGACCGCGCTTTCGCAATTGACGGCCGCAGGTGTGGCCGTGCGCGCAGGGCATTTGGAGCTTGCTGGGGTGCAGCAAGCGGTGCAGCTTGCATCTGCACAAGGCTGGCGCCGTTCGGTGATGGCGTGGTTGCTGCTGGAGCAACGCTTGCACCAAGCGGCAGGCAATGCCGCCGGTGTGCAGGCGGTGGAGCTGCGCTTGCAGGTGCTACGGAATGCCGAAGTAGCTATCAATAAAAAGTGAGCGTTTGGCGCTTTATTTCCAATGATTTCAGCTGGTTATGGCCTTGAAATGATTGTGGGGCAGGCGCTTTAAGCTATTGAATTGAATGTATGGAATAAAAAAAGCCCCGCTGTGCGGGGCTTTTTGCTGTGCGTTGTGCGCCGGGCTTAGAAGCGGTGGCGGATACCCACTGCTGCGCTGGTGCCGGATTGATTGCTGGAGAAGCGCTCGTCCTTGTCGTACATGACGGCGGTGTAAACGTCGGTGCGCTTGGACAGGAAATGGTCATAGCCCAAAGTAGCTGTTTTGCGCGTGGTGTCTGTGGCTGCAGTCCAGTCACTCTTGGTCTGTGCGTAGGCGAGCTTGACAGTGCCAGCCTTGCTGACAGGAACGTCCAGGCCCAAAGAGTAGGTTTTTTGCTCCAAATTTTTGGCGGAGGCGACATCCTTTTCGCTCTGGCCATAGGTTGCATACAGCTTGGCAGGACCGAAGTCATAGCTGCCGCCCAGCATCCAGTTGCTGTTCTTTTTGCCGTTGGTATAGGTGGGCGAAGGGTTGCCCAGCATGTCGGCGGTTTCGTAGAACGCGGTCAGGGCCAGAGGACCGCCAAAGTACAGCACGTTCACGCCGATGTTGTTGGCGCTGTTCTTGTCAGCTTGCTCACCAAATTGGTAGTGCAAATTGGCGCTCAGACCACCAAAGCTGGGGGTGCTGTAGGTAATTTGATTGCTCCAGCCTGTGTCAGAGACGGTGGTCTTGGCAGCAGGGAAGAAGTCCGAAGTCATGTTGCCATGCAGCACCAGGGGCGATACGGTGAAAGAGTCGCCAAAGGGGTTGAACAGGATGGTGGGCAGGAAGTTGGGGGCCATGGAGCGGCCCAGCTTCAAAGTACCAAAGTTGCCGGACAGCGACACGTTGGCATCGCGGGCAAAGAATGCATCACCATTGAAACGACCGGGGGTGCCATCGTCAGCGCGAAAGAATGCGCCGATTGCAAAGCCCGCCTTCAGGCCGTTGCCCAGGTCTTCCGTGCCATTCATGCCCCACCAAGAGGTGGTCATGCCGCCAGAGCCTACTTGGCTGCTGCGTTCATTGCCAGCCAGCTTCATCGAGCCAGCGTACATGTCCACCAGACCGGACAGTTGCACATTGCTTTGTGCTTGTGCAGCACCCATGCATGCCAAGGCGGCACCAAAAGCGATCAGAGATTTTTTCACGGGGAACTCCCTCAAAAGGTCGAATAAAAAAGCGGTCAGCCGTTTGCCCACTTCAGGTGCACAGGGCTGCATCTGAGTGCTGCTTTTGTATACAAAGCACATGCTGTGCCAGTGTGCAGGAAGTGAGCAGGTGCGCGAGTGTATCGCTGGATGAATGGCTTATGACACTGGTATGAATGCCGACAAGTGTTGCGCGGCCGCATCAGGGTCGGGCGCATTCACCAAGGCACGCACTACGGCGATGGAGCCCACGCCGGTGGCCAGAATTTCGGGGAACTGCTCGGCCGAAATACCGCCAATCGCCACCAGTGGGTACTGTTGCATCAAGCGCACATAGGCCTGCAGGCGCGCTGTGCCTTGGGGGGCGGTGGCCATGCGTTTGAGCGTGGTGGGAAACACGGCGCCCAGGGCGATGTAGCTGGGCTGTACGGCATGGGCGCGAACCATTTCGGCATAGCCATGGGTGCTGACGCCCAAGCGCAGGCCACTGGCGCGGATGGCGTCTAGCTGCGCGCCTTCCAAGGCATCCAAATCTTCTTGGCCGACGTGGATGCCATAGGCACCGGCGTCGATCGCGGCTTGCCAGTGGTCGTTGATGAACAGGCGGGCGCCGGTGCCTTGCACGGCCTTGACCGCTGCTTGCACTTCGCGCTGGATGGCGGCCTGGTCGTCGCTTTTAAAGCGCAGCTGCACCGTGGGCACGCCGGCGCGGGCCATGCGCCCCACCCATTCGGCGCTGGGCAGCACACCGTACAAGCCCAAGGCGCGGGGGCATGCGGGGAAGGCCAGTTCCGGGTGTGCAGCGTTTAAGCCAAAGTCTTGCGGGCTGTCGGGCCAGTGCGTCGCATCGAAGTGGTGCGTACGCTCGGTCTGGCGCTGCCAGGCCTGGGCCAGGCATTCGGCATCCACGGCGATAAAGCCCAGCTGGCTGCAAGCGTGCAGAGCGGCCAAATAGGCCGCTTCGCTGCGCTGCGCAGGCGGGGTGGGCTGGGGCACCAGTTCTACGGAGTTGGCATCGTGGTGCAGCCGCGCACCAAAGGTGGCGCTGTGGTGGTGGACGATGCGGTCTGCCAGGGCTTGAATGTCGGAATTAAGCATGGTGCCAAAACGGTGTGCCCAAAACGGGCGTGCTGGGTTGGGCGGCAGTTTGCTCGGCCATGGCGCCTGCCAAGTAGCCGTCACGGCCCGCTTGCGTGGCATCGGCAAACGCACCGGCCATGCGCACGGGGTCTTCTGACAGGGCCACGGCCGTGTTTAGCAGCACGCCGTCAAAACCCCATTCCATCACGGTGCAGGCGTGCGAGGGGCGGCCCAGACCGGCATCCACAATCAGCGGCACGTTCAGGCGCTCGCGCAGGGTTTGCATGGCATAGGGGTTGGCGGGGCCACGGCCTGTGCCAATGGGCGCGGCCCAGGGCATGACTGCCTGGCAGCCCACGTCCACCAGGCGCTGACACAGCACCAAGTCTTCGGTGCAGTAGGGCAGCACTTGAAAGCCGTCTTTGATGAGGATGGAGGCAGCTTCCACCAAGTTCAGCGTGTCGGGCTGCAGGGTGTAGTCGTCGCCAATCAGCTCCAGCTTGATCCAGGGGGTGTCAAACACCTCGCGCGCCATCTGGGCCGTGGTGACGGCTTCCTGGATGGTCATGCAGCCCGCAGTGTTGGGCAGCACGGGCACTTTCAGCTTGCGCAGCAGCTCCCAGAAGCTGGCGCCGGTTTCAGCCACTTCAGCAGCATTGCTGCCTTGGCGGCGCAGCGAGGCGGTGACCATGGCGGGCTTGGCGCGCGCTACGGCGGCCTCCAGCACGGCAGGCGAGGGGTAGCGTGAAGTGCCCAGCAACAGGCGGCTTTGGAAGATTTGGCCGTACAGCACCAGGCTGTCGGCGGAGGGGGTGTGGTCGCTCATGGCTGGCAAGAAGGTCGAATGTCTATATGCTGGATTGATAGCTGTCAGCGCTTACTGCATAAGCGCTAGAGGCATATTGGGCTATGCATGTTGCGGTGGTGCTTTAGCCTCCGGTGACGGGGGCAATCACCTCCATGCGGTCACCCTCGGCCAAGGCATAGGCCGCGTAGCGTGATTTGGGCACGAACTCGGTGTTCACAGCCACCGCAAACGGTGGCTGGGCTTGCCAGTGCGCCACGGCATCGGCCACGGTGGCGTTGGGGGGCAGTTCCACGGTTTGTTGGTTGATGGTGATGTTCATGGGCAAATGCATCCAGGCACAAAACGGTGCAGCAGGCGGGCTGCACCGAGAGTCAAAAAATCAGGCGGCGGCGAGCGTAGGCTGGGTGTGCACGGCCACATCAAAGCGCTGGGCCAACTCGGTGCTGCCGCTGCGCAGAATTTGCAGGGTGATGTCCAGCATGGCGGGCGAAATCATGTAGCCGTGGCGGTACAGGCCGTTCACTTGCAGCACGCGCTCATCCAGCCAGCGTACGGCAGGCAGATTGTCGGGCAGTGTAGGGCGGCATTGGGTGGCAATTTCCAAAATACGGGCCTCGGCAAAGCCGGAGTGCACGGTGTACAGCGCGCTGAGCAGCTCCATCACCGAGCGCAGGCTGGCCGGGCCCATGTCGTCGGATTCGATTTCGGTGGCGCCAATCACAAAGATGTGGTTTTCTTTGGGGGCGATGTACAGCGGGTAGCGTGGGTGCACCAGCCGGGTGGGGCGCTGCAGGGTGACTTCAGGGGCATGCACGCGCACCACTTCGCCGCGAATGCCGCGCAGTTCTTTCCACGCGGTGCGGGCACCCAGGCCGCGGCAATCGATCACCAAGTCGGGCTGGCCTGCGGAGCCGGGGGTGAAGTCGGTCGTTTCGCGCGGGGTGTGCCAGTGCAATTGCACACCCAGGCGGGTCAAGGTTTTCTCCAAGGCTGCCAGCAACTGGCGGTTGTCCAGCTGGCCTTCGCCAGGCAGGTACACCCCTTGCTGGAAGCGGCCCTGCAAGGCCGGCTCCACGTCGTTCAGGCCTTCTGCGCCCAAGCTCTGCAGTGCTGGCAGGCTGGGGTTGATGCGGCGGTTTTTCTCAAACAGGCTGCACAGGCGGTTGGCGTCGGCCATGTCTTGGCGGTGCCACACCACCAAGGTGCCGTTTTGCTGGAAGAAGACATGCTCGTCCAGCTGCGCAATCAGCTCGGGCCAGCGCGTGAGGCCGTATTGGCCCATGCGCACCACGCCGGGTTCGGTGATGGCAGATTCAGCCAGCGGAGCCAGCATGGCGGCAGCCACACGGGCGGCGGCACCATCGGCATCGGCGCTCTTGGCTTCAAACACTTCCACGCGGTGACCTTCTCGCGCCAGCTCCAAAGCCAGCAAGCGGCCCATCAGGCCGGCGCCCAAAATGGCAATGTGAGAAGGGGTGGTCAGAGCGATCATGGTCAGTACTTCGTCCGTGGGTGGTTGTCGCCATGGACAAAACGGGCGTTGCAACTGTGCGCAGCTGCCGCTCTGGTGAAACTCCCCACGCCAGCATGATCTGGATCGGGTAGCAGGGCGGCACGCGGTGCTTGCCCTAGGGTTTTTCTCAGCCGCGCGCTGGGCAGCATGTACTGCCAGCGGGACACCCCTGTTTCGTCCGCAAGCCGCAATTACAGCACAGCAGCAGTAAATGCGGCAGCAGCGCGTGAACAAGCCTTGGCTTGGGTCATAATTTTTGGCATGACTACGCAACAACTGCCCGCAGGCAGTGCCTCCACTTCCTTGCCGCGTTATGCGCGGGTGTTGTCCATCGCAGGCTCTGACAGCGGCGGTGGCGCAGGCATTCAAGCCGATTTGAAAACCTTCAGTGCACTGGGCTGCTACGGCATGACGGCCATTACGGCCATCACCGCGCAGAACACTTGCGGGGTGGCGGGTATCCACGGCATTCCGCCGCAGATGCTCAAGGCGCAGATTGACGCCGTGGTGCAAGACATTGGGGTCGATGCTGTCAAGATCGGCATGCTGCACGCCCCGGAGGTGGTGCAGGTGGTGGCAGATGCCATCCGCACGTATGGCATCACCAAGGTGGTGCTGGATCCGGTGATGGTGGCTACCAGTGGCGACAAGCTCATTCACGACGAAACCGTGAGTGTGCTGGTGCAGGAGTTGTTCCCCCTGGCCACGGTGGTGACGCCCAACCTAGACGAAGCTGGCTGGCTGATTGGCCGTCAGATTGCAGATGCCAGCGCGATGGAACAGGCCGTGCAAGACCTGCTGGCGCTGGGTGCCCAGCAGGTGCTGCTCAAAGGCGGGCACTTGCCCGGTGAATGGGTGGTGGATGTACTGGCCGGGCGTGATGGGCTGCGCCAAGAACTGGGCTCGCAACGCATCCCCACGCACAATGGCCACGGCACGGGCTGCACCTTGTCGTCGGCGATTGCAGCGCATATGGCGCTGGGGCTGGAGTTGCAGGCCGCGGTGGAAAGTGCGCGCACTTACATCCTTGGGGCAATTGCCTCGGGTGCACAGGTACACACCGGGCAGGGGCAGGGCCCTTTGAACCATGGGTTTGCTCCCGTTCCCCAAGTGATTTTGAGGGGCTGAGCCTCACGGGTATTGCCTTGGCAGCTATCAATAAATAAAAAAGGCGCCCAAGGCGCCTTTTTTGACGGGGGAGCACAGGGCGTGCAGTCTTACCAGCCCCAGCCCAGCTTTTCCAGCAGCCAGCCCTCTTGGTCTTCCGCAGTTTTGACCTTGGCCCAGCCATCACGCTTTTCCAGCGTTTTGACGATGTCGTACTTGCTCAGCTTGGTCACCACGCTGTGCTTGGTGCCGGGGCCGGCACGTAGATTGACATTGTCAGACTTGATCAGGTAGTAGGCTTCCGAAGAGGTCAGCGGCAGGTGCACCCAGCCCAAAGCACCTTCAAAGTCTTTGACTTTGACCCAATCGTCTTGCTTGGCAATCACTTGCACGGGGTAACCATTGATCAACTCCCACGCAATGTCAGACTTGGTGGTGGGTTTGGCGCGGATGTTGACGGTATTGCCCTTGATGCTCAAAAACTCTTGGGCTTGGGCCAAGGTGGGCGCGCTGGCAATAGAGCCAGCCAGCAGCAGCGCAGCGAAACCGCCACGGCGCAGGTGGCGAGTGAGGGGAAGGGCAAATGGTGGCAGCACGCGGTGATAACTCCTGTGAATCAATCCGATGTGGCTCCACATGCAAAAACAACCAACGTGGTGCCGACGAAGTGCGAAATCATGCCTGGATTAGAGCGTGTTGTTGGGAACATGCCCCACAAAACAAATAGCCAAGCCCTGACATTTTTGCATCGCGAGGCATATTAACTGGTGAAACGTTTGGACACAACTCGTGCGCACTATGGGTTTGATGTGCCTTAGAACCGCTCACGCGGCCCTTGGTACGTTGTCACTTCGCCTTGTCGTACGCTGGTACTGCCTGCGGCTTCGCGTCCCTACCTCACGCGGTGCGGGGCAGGCAACGGGCCGCCACAAAGCACACCAGCAGGGTGGGCAAGGCGCTGCCTGCATCGGCAGAAATCAAGGGCATGCTGTGGTAGAGCGCAATACCCGCCAGCCACAAGGTCACGGTGGGCCAGTGTGCGTGCTGGGCGTTGGCCATCCATTGCGGTGCCTGCGCAAGCCGCTGCGCGGCAGGCTGCCATGCCAGACGGCCCAGGATTACGCCAAACAAAGGCACAAACACCGAGCTGAGCGTTAGCAAGAAGGGCTCAATGCTGTGCATGGGCAGCACCAGGGCCAGCAGCACGCACAGCACGGTCAACAGTAGGCCCCAGCGGCGAACACTCCAGCTGGGCACCACACTGTGTGCAGCCATGGCACCGGAGTAGGTGTCACCGTAGGCGTTGTCGACTTCGTCAATCAAGATCAGCGTCAAGGCAATCAACCCGCCTTGTGCCAGCAGCAGCGCAGTGACCAGATCGGCGCTGGGCAGCGTCAATGCCACCAGCACGCCCAAGCCATAGCACCACATATTCGCTACGGCAAAGCCCAGCCAGGTGCCGCGCATCGCACTGCGGCCATCTTTGCCATGGCGCGCGTAGTCGGCCACCAAGGGCAGCCAGGAAATGGGCATGGCAATCACCAAGTCCATGGCGGGCAGCCAACCCATGCCACCTTCGCCAGGACGGCTCCACAGGCTCTGCCAGCCTTGCTCCAACGCCAAACCGACAAAGTGCCAAGTCAGCCACAGCAAAGACAGCACCACCAGCGGCAGGGCCACGCGGGCAATCAACTGGCGCACCAGTTTGAGCATGGAGCCGCTGATCAGCAGCGCGATCACGCTGCCCCACACCAGGGTCATCACCATGGGCCAGTAGCTGGCGGCCATGCCACCTGCCTGGCGGCCAATGGCCACGCTGGCGTCGCGCATCACCACCAGCTCAAACGTGCCCCAGCCAATCAACTGTACCAAATTGAGCACGATCGGGAGCTTGGCAAACTGGCGCCCGTACACATGCGTCATCAGCGCCGCGCTGGACAGGCCGGTGTCACACGCAATCTTGGCCATCCAGCCCAGCAGGCCAGCGCCCAGCAAAGAGCCGCACGCAATGGCCAGCAGCGCTTGCTGTGGCGACAGGGCAGGCAGCAAATAGGCGCCCACTTGCATAACCAGCAGGCCCACGCCGAGGCTGAACCACAGCGCAGCGTGGTCATGCATGGCAAAGACGCGCTCAGCGGGGGAGGTGGGAGACAGCGCTTGGTTGGAAGACGCCGAATAGGAGGTATTCAATTCAATGCTCCGTATGCCTACGAAGCAGGGGCCGTGAGAGGCATGCCAGCGCATGCAGCGTATGCATGGAGCAGCCCTAAACCAACAGCTTCCCTGCGCGAGGATGATCTCAATCAGGTTCAAAGGGACTCTCTCAGCCCACTGCTTGGCAGCAGGGGCACCCCTAGCGAGTTGCCACGAACGTGGCGGCGCGATTTTGCATGCAGGCTATGCAAAAAGCTAGCAATGCAGCACCCTAGAAGCTGGTATGCGCTGTCTTTGGGCAATGCGCGCGGGGCAGTGGTATAGCGGGGGGCGCATGCACAGGGTGTGTAAGGGTGCGTAGCAATAAGGAGCATAGGGTGTGTGCCTAAGGCATTTAGGCACTGGAGCGCCAAGGAGAAACTGTATCTATACATTGGCTGCGCAGGCAAAGCCTCTAAACTCCTCGCCATGCCAAACCTGTATGAAGCCCTGATCGCCATGGTGCGTGACCATTGGAAGAGCCATGACAACGCCTATCCGCAGCGCATTGAATTGAACGCAAGTGATATGCAGGCGCTGCTGGATGAACGCCAGCTGGTCAATGAGAGCATGAACTTCCCGCTCCAGCCGGGGTGGGAGCACGTCTTTCTCGGCATACCGGTGCAACGGGCGGATGTCAGCTGTGTGGTGGATGTAAACGGCCAGCGTTTGCCGATCGCACTGCCCAGCAGTGAAATGGCTGAAAAATAATAATGTGAGTCAAATATTCCTCTAGCGCTTATGCAGCAAGCGCTAGTAGCTATCAAATAAGCGGCATTGCAAAGAAATGGCTTCTTTGCAATGCCGCTTTTGTTTGGTGTGCGCTTAGCGTCAGCGCACGCAGGTGCAGGGCATTGGCTGCGGCCGGCGCCAAAGCGCGACTGGCTGCGGGATGAGAAGGCGCGGTGAAGGGAGAAAAAGCAGAGGTTGTGTTCTGCAGTGCGGAAATTTCGACGAAAAAAACCCTATGCCTTGCGCTTGCAAGGAGCACTGCCTGCAGGAAATAAGTTATTTGTGATCAATAACTTAAGGGTAAACCCTTGAGTTTGTGTGCTGATAAAGCAAAGACTGTCACTTTCTGGACAACTTGTGCGTGTTGTGCTGCGCTGAGTGGTCAATACGCTGGTCTCTGACGCGACAATGAACCGGTTTTCAGTCACAGAAACGACAGGCTATGGACGACCCGATTCTTACTATCGAAGAACGTGAAGCGATTAACTCAGGTCGCTGGTTTTCATCCCTTTCACCTTCGCTCAGGCACGACATTTTGCGATGCGCTTACGTCAAACGATTCAAAGATGGAGCTTTGCTTTGCGCACGCGGCGAAGTGCCGGAGGAATGGTTTGCCTGCGCCAAGGGCGCGGTACGGGTGAGTTCAACCTCCATCACGGGCAAGCAAATCACCCTGACTTATGTAGAGCCGGGGCTGTGGTTTGGCGACACGTCAATTTTCGACGGGGACCGCCGTACACACGATGCGTATGCCCATGGCTCCACCACATTGCTGTGCGTGGCCAAGGCAGATTTCAAGCGCATCTTGGCTACGCACACCGAGTTTTACGAAGCCATGCTGTGGCTAGCAGCACGCCGCATCCGCCAACTGTATGGCTTGGTGGAAGACCTCAATACATTGCCGTTGCGCGCACGTTTGGCCAAGCAGTTGCTGCACCTGGCGCGCAGCTATGGCATTCCCAGCCTTGCCAATGGCGAGGAGATTCGCATCGGCCTGCAACTGGCGCAGGAAGAATTGGCCCAACTGCTCGGGGCATCACGCCAGCGCGTGAACCAGGAGCTCAAGGGCATGGAGCGCGAGAACATCATCCGTATCGAGCCGGGTGGGTTGGTAGTGCGCGACCGCGATGGGCTGCTGCGCATCGTGGAAACTGACTTTTAAAGACGTATGAGCAACTTTGACCATTTTGTAGGTACCAAACCCGTCTCTGAAGCACATGCTTTTGATGTGCAGGCACTGAGCCAGTGGATGAACCAGCATGTGGCTGGCTTTGCAGGCCCCGTGACGGTGGAGATGTTCAAGGGGGGGCAATCCAACCCGACTTACAAACTGGTCACGCCGGGGCGCAGCTACGTCATGCGCTCCAAGCCTGGGCCGGTCGCCAAGTTGCTGCCCTCAGCGCATGCGATTGAGCGCGAGTTCAAGGTGATGCGCGGCCTGGCTGGTACCGATGTGCCGGTGCCGCACATGTATGCCTTGTGTGAGGATGAATCCATCATCGGGCGTGCCTTCTACATCATGGAGTTCAAGGACGGCCGCGTGCTGTGGGACCAGTCCTTGCCCGGTATGACGAACGCCCAGCGCGCAGACATCTACAACGAGATGAACCGCGTGATTGCAGCGCTGCACAGCGTGGATGTGGCTCAGCAGGGGCTGGCAGATTACGGCAAGCCCGGCAATTACTTTGAGCGCCAGATTGGCCGCTGGAGCAAGCAGTACGTGGCTTCCGTCACCCAGCCGATTGCAGAGATGGACCAGTTGATGGCATGGCTGCCCGCCAACATGCCAGACAGCGCCAAGGATGAAAGCAAGGTCTCCATCGTGCATGGCGACTATCGGCTGGATAACGTGATGTTTGCGCAGGATGCCGCCAAGGTTATTGCGGTGCTGGATTGGGAGCTGTCCACCCTGGGCCATCCCTTGGCCGACTTTAGCTACCACTGCATGGCCTGGCACATTCCCGTCAGTCTGGGGCGCGGGATTGGTGGCTTGGATATTGCGGCGCTGGGCATTCCCAGCGAGCAGGAATACATGCGTATGTACTGCGAGCGCACGGGCTTGGCCACGCTGGAGCAGCTCAACGCAGATTGGAATTTTTATCTGGCCTACAACATGTTCCGCATTGCGGCCATTTTGCAAGGCATTGCCAAACGTGTGGAGGCAGGCACCGCCTCCAGCGCGCAGGCCAAAGCAGCGGGCGACACGGCACGGCCGATGGCGCAACTGGCTTGGAGCTACGCGCAAAAACACAGCGCCCAGGCGCGCTGACGGACCCTTTTCCCCCTCGTGTGTAAGACGGCCTGCAGCTGCCGGGGGGCAGTGCACGCCAATTGTTTGCTAGTTGACCAAAAAGGAGCACTCCATGGACTTTGACTATTCCCCTAAAACCAAGGAACTGCAGGCGCGCTTGCTGCGCTTCATGGATGAGCATATCTATCCGAATGAATCGACCTTCCACCATGAACTGGAAGCCAACACGCAAGCAGGCAAACGCTGGACACCGCTGAACGTCATTGAGGGGCTGAAAGAAAAGGCCAAAGAGCAAGACCTGTGGAACCTGTTCTTGCCCAAAGACACGGCAGAAATTGCGGGTGTCAAAGGCGCAGGTCTGACCAACCAGGAATACGCGCCTTTGGCGGAAATCATGGGGCGTGTGGGCTGGGCTTCCGAAGTGTTCAACTGCTCGGCCCCCGACACCGGCAACATGGAAACCATTGCCCGCTATGGCAATGACGAGCATCGCCAGAAATGGCTGCTGCCTTTGCTGGACGGCAAGATCCGTTCTGCGTTTGCGATGACCGAGCCCGAAGTGGCATCGAGTGACGCCACCAACATCTGCACGCGCATTGAGCGCGAGGGCGATGAATACGTCATCAACGGGCACAAGTGGTGGATTTCGGGTGCGGGTGACCCACGCTGCGCCATTTACATCACCATGGGCAAGACCGACCCGGAAGCGGCCAAGCACTCACAGCAAAGCATGGTGCTGGTGCCCGCTGACACCCCCGGTGTGCGCGTGGTGCGCCCATTGACGGTGCTGGGCTATGACGATGCGCCGCATGGCCACATGGAAATGTATTTTGAGAACGTGCGTGTGCCAGTGAGCAATGTGCTGCTGGGCGAGGGCCGAGGGTTCGAGATTGCCCAAGGCCGCTTGGGCCCTGGCCGCATTCACCACTGCATGCGTTTGATTGGCCAGGCCGAACGCGCCCTGGAGCTGATGTGCCAGCGTGCCTCCAGCCGCATTGCTTTTGGCAAGACCATTGCCCAGCAAACCGTGACCCAGGAGCGCATTGCCGAAGCGCGTTGCCGCATCGATATGGCGCGCCTGCTGACACTCAAGGCCGCGTGGATGATGGACACCGTGGGCAACAAGGTGGCACGTACCGAAATCGCCATGATCAAGGTGGTGGCACCGCAGCTGGCCTGCGATGTGATCGACTGGGCCATGCAAGTGCACGGCGGTGGCGGTTTGAGCCAAGACTTTCCATTGGCCCATGCCTATGTCAACGCACGCACGCTGCGCTTTGCCGACGGTCCTGACGAAGTGCACCGCAATGCCATCGCCAAGTGGGAACTGGGCAAGCACGGCAACTATGGCCGTGATGCGCAGGTGCCTGTGACACGCGGCTCGTAAGAAGCACTGCGTAAAGCCCAAGAAAAAAGCGACCGAAAAGGTCGCTTTTTTTGTGGCTGTCAAAGCAGCAGGCTTATTGCACCTTGGCCTTGGCGCGCAGAGATTCCTGGAACTGCATCATCTTTTGCTGCTCCAGTTGCTCGGCGATTTGGGGCTTGACATCTTCCAAGGCGGGCATCTGGGCTTCGCGCAGGTCGTCCACGCGGATGATGTGCCAGCCAAACTGGCTCTTCACGGGCGCATCGGTCAGGCCACCCTTTTGCAGCTTGATCATGGCGTCGGTGAACTCGGGCACATAGTTGGCGGGGCTGGCCCAGCCCAGATCGCCGCCTTGGGCTCCCGATCCGGGGTCCTTGGATTCCTTCTTTGCGATGTCTTCAAACTTCTTGCCAGCCTTCACCTCAGCAATGATGGCCTTGGCACGGTCTTCAGATTCCACCAGGATGTGGCTGGCGCGGTATTCCTTGCCAGCGTTGGCGGCCACGAACTTGTCGTACTCTGCCTTGATCTCGGCGTCGGTGACAGGGTTCTTCTTTTGGTAGTCCGCAAACAGTTCGCGGATCAGGATGGTTTCGCGGGCCAGTTGCATTTGCTGCTTGAACTGGGGCGATGCATCCAGACCGCGCTTGGCGGCTTCTTGCATGAAGATTTCACGCGCAATGATTTCTTCCTTGATTTGGGCGTCCATCTCTGCGGGCACCTGGCGGCCAGAGCGCTCAATCTGTTGCTTGAGGGCGGTGACGCGCTCCAAGGGCACGGGCTTGCCGTTGACGATGGCCAAGTTTTGCGCAGAAGCCGAAAGGGCGGCAGTGCCCAACACGGCGGCAGCCACAAGGCCGGGCAAAAGCTGTTTTTTCATGCGGAAATCCAAGAAAAAGGGTAAGAGGTTGGTGTTCGCCAACGACCGTTGGCGAATCTCGCAATCGTATGCTTAGAGCACTTCAATCGCCAGAGCATGTAACCCCTGGTCGATAAAGTGTTGCAGAGAATCATACACAACGCGGTGGCGTGCGACGCGGCTCTTGCCGTCAAAAATTGGCGCCGCGATGCGAACCCGAAAATGCGTGCCAAAACCTGTGCCATTGGCGCCCGCGTGGCCAGCGTGGGCCGCGCTTTCGTCAATCACTTCCAGGTGTGTGGGCGCAAGTTTTTCGCGCAGCATGTGCTCAATGGCTGTGGCAGTGATGGCTTCACTCATGGCTGGAGTCCTTGGTGGCCGCGTTTTGTTCGGGCTCTTTCAGGTAGCGCCCCAAATACAGGGCCTGGCCCACCACAAACGCCAGCATCAGGCCAATACCGCCAAACATTTTGAAGTTGACCCAGGTGTCTGTGTCAAAGTTGAATGCCACCCACAGGTTGAGCACGCCCATGACAGCAAAAAAGCCGGTCCAGGCCCAGTTCAGGGTGTTCCAGACGCTATCGGGCAACTGCATCTGTGCGCCCATCAGGCTCTTGATGAAGTTCTTTTTAAACAGCACCAAGCCCACCAGCAGTGCGCCGCCCATCAACCAATACAGCACGGTGGGTTTCCATTTGATGAAGTTTTCATCATGGGCCAGCAAGGTCGCACCGCCGAAGACGACGATCACGCCCAAGCTCACCCATTGCATGGTTTCCACCTTGCCGGTTTTGAAGCGCAAATAGGCGATTTGCACGATGGTGGCCACGATGGCCACGGCCGTGGCCGCATAAATGCCCCAAGCCTTAAAGGCGGCAAAGAACAAAATGATGGGGAAAAAATCGATCAGCAGTTTCATGAAAAGCATGCGGGCCCCTGCGTCCCGCGGTCATGCGAAAGATTGCAAGCATGCCATAGCTGGGGGAGCCAGCACGCGCCCAATGGCCGCGAAGTTCAAGGGTTACGGCGCCAGCCGGCTGCTGCCCGGTTGCTGACGCCGTCCAAGTGATGGCTGGTTTTAGTTGCCGCTGTCGCCGCCATCGGTGGCATTGCTGGCGCCCGTGCTGTCTTCGAACGTGGCAGGGGCTGCGGTGCTGGAGTCAGGGGCGTGAAAATCCAAAGACGCTGAATTCATGCAATAGCGCAGCCCAGTCGGCAGGGGGCCATCTTCAAACACATGGCCCAAGTGCGCGCCGCACTGGCTGCACACGGTTTCGGTGCGCACCATGTGGTGGCTGCGGTCCACGATTTCGGTGATGGCGCCGGGGTCGGCCTGGTAGAAGCTGGGCCAGCCGCAGCCTGCGTCGAACTTGGTGTCGGAATCAAACAGCTTGGCGCCACAGCAGATGCAGTGGTAGCTGCCTGGGGTCCAGTGCTGCTCGTACTTCCCGGTGAAGGGGCGTTCGGTGGCAGCGTGGCGGGTGACTTGATAGGCCACGGGCTCAGCCCCTTTGGCTTGGAGGGTGTCCAGCCACTGGGCGTCGGTTTTTTGGATGGGAAAAGTCATGAGGAACAACTGATGGCAATGGAAGAGGCCCATGCGGGCGGGAAGTCAGCCCAAGCACCGTGCGCAGGGTGTTCATCAAAGGGGTGTTGCAACACCCGCAGCAGATCTTGCACCACCTGGAAGTTGCCCTGCTCTGCGGCGTGAATGGCCTCCTGCGCCACATGGTTGCGCAGCACAAAGCCAGGGTTGGTGTTGAGCATTAAATTGGCATCTAGCGCTTGTCCAGACTGCGCTGATAGCTCTTGATAGGAGAGCAGCCAGCGGTCAAAATCTTTGCTGTCCAAGAACAGCTCACGCGTGCGCTCGAAGTCTCCGTCTTGGGCGGAGCGCGACAAGCGGCGCCAGAAGATGGCGTGGTCGATGCGCTGGGTGGCCAGCAGTTCCAGCAAGTGCCCAATCACCGGGGTGGCCGCCGCGGTGTGCTGCTGGGCAGCGCTGGGCAGCCCCAGCTTGGCGCACATGCGTTGGCGAAAGGCATGGCTGAAGGCCGGGCGGTAGGCTTCCAGCGCAGCCACGGTCACATCCTGGTCTTCAATCAGCGGCAGCAGGGCCTGGCCCAGACAAAATAGGTTCCAGTAGGCGATTTGTGGCTGCTGATTGAAGGCGTAGCGGCCCTGGTGATCGCTGTGGTTGCAGATGTGGCCGGGGTCGAATGCATCCAGAAACTGGAAGGGGCCGTAGTCAATCGTCAGGCCCAGCACGCTCATGTTGTCAGTGTTCATCACGCCGTGGCAAAAGCCCACGGCCTGCCAGTGCGCAATCATGTGGGCGGTGCGCTGGCCTACCTCATACAACAGCGCGGCATAGGCATTGCCTGGCACAGATGCGCCTTCGCTGTCCACACCTTGCCAGCCGCTGCGGCAGGCGGGATAGTAGCGGTCAATCACGTAATCGGCCAGCTGGCGCAACTCTGGCTGCATATCGCGGGCGGCAAAGTGCTCAAAGTGGCCAAAACGGATAAAGCTGGGCGCGGCACGGGTCACGACCGCAGCGGTTTCGGCCGTCTCACGGTACACCGGTGCGTGCGAAGCCGTCAGGCACAGCGCGTGCGTGGTTGGAATGCCCAAGGCGTGCATGGCCTCGCTGCATAGAAATTCGCGGATGCTGGAGCGCAGCACGGCCCGCCCATCGCCGCCGCGCGAATAAGGGGTGGGGCCGGCGCCTTTGAGTTGTAGCTCCCAGCCTGCGGCGGTTTCACCTACGGTGATGGCGCGCCCGTCGCCCAGTTGGCCGGCCCACACCCCAAATTGGTGGCCGCTGTAGACACTGGCATAGGGCTGGCTGCCGGGCAACACGGTATTGCCGGTGAAGGCCTGCAAGGCCTGCTCGGTCTGCATGAAACCATCGGGCAGCCCTGCGAGCTGGGCGACTTGCGGGCTTTGTGCCACCCATTGCGCGTCGGGCAGGGGGGTAGGCTGGAGGTGCGTGAGGAAGGCTGGGCCAAGGCCTGAGAAACCGGTGCGCCAGACGCCTTGCCAAGGCAGTGGGTGAGAGCCATCAAATGCATGCATGCAGCAATTGTGGCCAAGTCACGAAACCTTTTTGATCTAAGGAAATGTATGTGGCAAAAGCCGCCCAAAGGACGCTTTGGCGACACATGCATGCTGGTAAGCCCGTAAACCGTTGGGTGGGCTGGCCCTTTACGATGGCTGCCAATGCGTGACAGCGCAGGCGGTACACGCCCCCAATTACATTCCCAAGGAGACATAGCCCATGCAAGGCCTGATGCAGAACCAGCAGTTGCTGATTTCGAGTTTGATTGAATTTGCCGCCCGCCACCACCGCGATGCGGAAATCGTGTCGCGCCGTGTGGAAGGTGATATTCACCGCTACACCTACGAAGACTTGGCAGGGCGCGCCAAGCAGCTGGCCAACGCGCTGGATGGGCTGAAGCTGGCCCATGGCGACCGGGTGGCATCGATTGCCTGGAACGGCTACCGCCACATGGAGATGTACTTTGGCGTCAGCGGCTCGGGCCGCGTGCTGCACACCATCAATCCGCGCCTGCACCCGGAGCAGGTGGCTTGGATCATCAACCACGCCGAAGACCAGGTGCTGTGCTTTGACATGACGTTTTTGCCGCTGGTGCAGGCCGTGCACGCCAAGTGCCCCACGGTGCGCCAGTGGGTGGCGCTGTGCGATGCCGACAAGCTGCCTGCCGACAGCGGCATTTCTGGCCTGGTCAGCTACGAAGCATGGATTGGCGGTCAAAGCAAGCACTACCGCTGGCCCCAACTGGATGAAAACACTGCTTCCAGCATGTGTTACACCAGTGGCACAACCGGCAATCCCAAGGCCGCGCTGTACAGCCACCGCTCCACTGTGCTGCACGCGTATGCTGCGGCGCTGCCCGATGTGATGTGCATGTCGGCCCGCGACGCTGTGCTGCCCGTGGTGCCCATGTTCCACGTTAATGCGTGGGGCATTCCGTACTCGGCCGCATTGACGGGCGCCAAAGTGGTGTTCCCCGGCCCTGCGCTGGATGGCAAATCGCTGTATGAACTGATTGAGGCCGAAGGCGTGACCTATGCCGCAGGTGTGCCCACGGTGTGGCAGATGCTGCTGGGCCATATGCAGCCCAATGGGCTGAAGTTCAGCACCCTGCGCCGCACGGTGATTGGCGGCGCAGCCTGCCCACCGGCCATGATTACGGCTTTCGAAGACGGGCTGGGTGTGAAGGTGTTGCACGCCTGGGGCATGACGGAGATGAGCCCGCTGGGCACGCTGTGCACCCTGAAGAACAAGCACTTGCAGCTGTCCAAGGAAGAGCAGTTCAAGCTCAACCAGAAGCAAGGCCGCGCCATTTACGGCGTGGAGATGAAGATTGTGGACAGCGAGGGCAAGGAGCAGCCTTGGGATGGCAAGACCTACGGCGACTTGATGGTGCGCGGGCCGTGGATTTTGGAGTCGTACTACAAAGGCAGCAGCCCGCTGGTCAAAGATGAGCAGGGGCTGGGCTGGTTCCCCACAGGGGATGTGGCCACCATCGATGAAGACGGTTTCATGCAAATCACCGACCGCACCAAGGACGTGATCAAGTCCGGGGGGGAGTGGATCAGCTCCATCGACATTGAAAACATTGCCATGGGCCACCCCGCGGTAGCCATGGCCGCGTGCATCGGCATGCCCCATCCCAAGTGGGATGAGCGCCCGATTGTGGCGGTGACGCTCAAACCCGGCGCGCAGGTCACGCGCGAGGCATTGCTGGCGTTTTACGAGGGCAAGACGGCGAAATGGCAGATTCCGGACGACGTGGTGTTCATGGATGCCATTCCGCTGGGTGCGACAGGCAAGATGCTCAAGACCAAGCTGCGTGAGCAGCTCAAGGATTACCGCCTGCCTTCACTGGCTGTGAATGCCTAGGCACCGAACAGGAGCTGGGAGCACGCTGATCCCAGCTAAGGCGGGCCAGCAACTGCGCTCCTGGTTTTGGGTGGGTGAAACGCTGTTGACAGGGGATGCGCGGCGCTCACAGAAGGCGTCAGTCAATGGCTTTGCTTTTATGGTGTTAATCCATGACGTTAGTACTGGTCTGAGCCAATGGTGCCAAGGCGCTTACAAAATAAGAGCTGCTTGCGCTTGTATGCATTAGGTTTTCCATACAAAACTAGCTGAAACATTGAAAGCACCTGCGTAAGGTGCTTTCTTTTTTGGTGAATTGGCGGGGTGGCTGAACGCCCCAAAAGTCACCCACGTGACCCCTATCCATGCGTGTTCTTACCGAGGGGGATAGTCCCGAGAGTGAAACCACCATGCGGTTTTTGCGAATGACTGACTACGCTTGTCGGGTGATTTGGTGAGTGTGAACCAACCCTTTATCTACGCAGGAGACAAGCATGCAATTTGTGTTGAAGACCGTGGCCGCATCCGTATTGCTCAGCGCTGCTGGTGCATCGATGGCCCAGCAAGGTGAAACCGTCAAAATTGCATGGCTGGATCCGTTGTCGGGCCTGATGGCTGCGTTGGGCACCAACCAGATGAAGAGCTGGCAATACCTGGCCGAAGAATTCAGTAAGAACAACGCTGCTGGTGTGAAGTTCGAGATCATTCCGATCGACAACAAGCTCAGCCCCCAGGAGACCACCAGCGCCCTGCGCTCTGCCATGGACCAGGGCGTGCGCTACGTGGTGCAGGGCAACGGTTCAGGCCCGGCGCTGGCCATCATGGATGCGCTGGAAAAGCACAACGCCCGCAACAAGGGCAAAGAAGTGCTGTACCTGAACTACGCGGCCGTAGACCCGGATCTGACCAACAGCAAGTGCAGCTACTGGCACTTCCGTCTGGATGCCGACACCTCCATGAAGATGGAAGCGCTGACCACCTACATGAAAGACCTGCCCGATGTGAAGAAGGTCTACCTGATCAACCAGAACTACGCGCACGGCCACCAGGTCAGCAAGTACGCCAAAGAAATGCTGCAGCGCAAGCGCCCCGATGTGCAAATCGTGGGCGACGACATGGCGCCTTTGGCCCAAGTGCGTGACTTCTCCCCCTACATTGCCAAGATCAAACAGTCGGGTGCAGACAGCGTGATCACCGGCAACTGGGGCTCTGACTTGTCGCTGCTGATCAAGGCAGCCAACGATGCCGGTCTGAACAACGTCAAGTTCTACACCTACTACGCCGTAGCCACCGGCGCGCCCACGGCGATGGGCGCAGCGGCGGCAGGCAAGGTGTATGTGGTGGGGTATTCGTACACCAACATGCCAGGGCCTATTAACAACATCGTCAAGGGCTTCAAGTCCAAGATGAATGACGACATGTACACCGGGGCGGTCTACCACGGCTTTGCCATGCTGACCGAGGCCTTCAAACGCGCCAAGAGCACCGATCCGGTGAAGGTGGCTGCGGTGATGGAAGGTATGAAGTTCAAGAGCTTCAACGGCGAAGTCGAAATGCGCAAGCAAGACCACCAGCTGCAGCAGGGCCTGTACATCAGCCGCTGGGAAAAGACCGACGCCCAAAACCCCATCGATCAGGAAAACACGGGTTACACCTTCAAGCAGGTGAAGTACTTCGAGCCCTATGTGGCCAGCACGCCCACCTCTTGTGAAATGAAGCGCCCCAGCTAAGCGGTGCTACCCAGCGGGTGGTGCAAGGCCCGCTCACGCAACCTTGGGGCTGGGTAGCTTTGTCCCAGCGCAAATCTGCGATTTGCTGGGGTCGCGTGAGCCACTGTGGCACAGACAACCCGCTTTTTATGCCGTGGCGCCGATTCTGGTGGTGCGCCACACCGTGTTTTCTTTGCGTTGACAGGGTTCCATGAATCTTGAATTTTTTGTGATCTCCATGCTCAACGGCATCAGCTACGGGCTGCTGCTGTTCATGCTGAGTTCGGGCCTGACGCTCATCTTCAGCATGATGGGCGTGCTCAATTTCGCGCACACCAGCTTTTACATGCTGGGTGCTTATTTCGGCTACATGCTCTCGGGCGTCATAGGCTTTTGGCCGGCACTGGTCATTGCACCACTGATGGTGGGCGCACTGGGTGCCGCGTTTGAGCGCTACAGCCTGCGCAAGGTACACAAATATGGCCATGTGCCCGAGTTACTGGTCACCTTTGGTCTGTCCTACCTGATTTTGGAAGTAGTGCAGCTGGTCTGGGGGCGCAGTGCTGTGCCCTACGGCCTGCCCACCGCCTTGCAAGGCCCGCTGTTTACGCTGTACGGCACGCAGTTCCCCAAGTCGCGCTCCTTCATCATGCTGATGGCGCTGCTGATGCTGCTGGCAGTGTGGCTGCTGCTGACACGCACACGCATTGGGCTGGTGATTCAGGCAGCGCTGAAAAAACCCGAAATGGTGGAGGCGCTGGGCCACAACGTGCCGCGCGTGTTCATGCTGGTGTTTGGCGGCGGCTGCGCGCTGGCCGGGCTGGCCGGCGTGATTGGCGGCAACACCTATATGACCGAGCCTTCGATGGCCATGTCGGTGGGCTCCATCATCTTTGTGGTGGTGGTGGTCGGGGGGCTGGGGTCGCTGGCCGGCGCGTTTTTGGCGTCACTGCTCATCGGCATCGTGCAGACCTTTGCAGTGGCGCTGGATTACTCCTGGGCCACGCTGTTTAACAGCCTGGGCATGCACATCACGCCGGAGAGCTTTGGCTGGCCCGTACTCAGCCTGACGATTTCGCAGATGGCGCCCATCCTGCCGTATTTGTTCTTGGTGCTCATGCTCATCTTCCGCCCCAAGGGGCTGATGGGCACGCGGGAGGACTAAGCCATGTCAGCCATTTTGCTTTCGCCGATGAATCACGAAACCATGCCGCATGCCGCACCCGCTTCCTCTGCCCCTGTGCGCTACTACCGCTTCAAACCTTGGAATATCGGGCGCGTGGTGGTGTGGAGCGTATTTGCCCTGTTGCTCATCATCGCGCCGCTGGTCTTCACCAGCTCTCTGGCGCTGACCATGCTCAGCCAGATGGGTTATGCCATCATCATTTGCCTGTCCTACAACATCTTGCTGGGGCAGGGCGGCATGCTCAGTTTTGGGCATGCGGTGTACACGGGGCTGGGCTCGTTCATCGCCATCCACGCGATGAATCGCGCCGCCGATGGAGGCGTGCCCATTCCGGTATGGCTAATTCCGCTGGTGGGTGGCCTGGCCGGCATGTTCTTTGCCGCGCTGCTGGGGTGGGTGACCACCAAAAAATCAGGCACCACGTTTGCCATGATTACCCTGGGGGTGGGTGAGCTGGTTGCCGCCATGGCGCTGATGTTCCCCGGTTTTTTTGGCGGAGAAGGCGGTATCACCACCGACCGTGTGTATGGCACCACGTTCTTGGGCTTTGATTTTGGCCCCAGCATTCAGGTGTACTACCTGATTGCGGTGTACTGCTTCATCTGTACCGCGCTGATGTTTGCGTTCACGGCCACGCCGCTGGGCCGCATGCTCAACGCCGTGCGCGACAACCCCGAGCGCGTGGCCTTTGTGGGCTACAACACCCAGCGCGTGCGCTATATGGGCTTCATCATTGCGGGCTTTTTTGCCGGTATTGGGGGCGGGCTGGCGGCCATCAACTTCGAGATCGTCACGGCCATGGACAGCGTGAGCATCATCCGCTCGGGCACCTATTTGCTGTTCACCTTTTTGGGGGGCGCCACTTTCTTCTTTGGCCCCATCATCGGTGGCGTGCTGATGGTGGTGGCCACGGTGTTTTTGTCAGAGATTACCAAGGCATGGATGCTGTATTTGGGCCTGATCTTTTTGTTCATGGTGATGTATGCCCCCGGTGGTATTGCCAGCCTGATCATGATGAACCTGCGCCTGGCCAAGTACGGCAAGCTGGGGCGTATTGTGGGCGCTTACCTGGCGCTGGCGGGCACGGCCGTGGCCATGGTGGTGGGGCTGGCTGCCATGGTGGAGATGCTCTATCACCTGCAGCTGAACATCGGCTTGGGCAGTGAACTGCGCTTTATGGGCAGCACGCTGAATGTGCACAGTGTGGAGAGCTGGCTGGGCGCGGGCCTGATCTTTCTGACAGGCTTGGGGCTGTTTGAGCTGGTGCGCCGTGAATACGTGCGCCAGTGGGGGCAGATTCAGGAAGAAATTGAGCACGACATCCAGCGTGCGGAGGGCATCTGATGGGCCATCACACACCTTATGCCTTGGAGCTGCGTGATCTGCGCAAAAGCTTTGGCAAGACGGAAATCATTCGCGGCGCCAATCTGGCCGTGCATGCGGGCGAGCGCGTGGCCATCATCGGCCCCAACGGCGCGGGCAAAAGCACCTTGTTCAACCTGATCAGCGGGCGTTTTGCGCCCACCAGCGGTGAGGTGCTGCTGCACGGCCAGCGCATTGATGGCAAAGAGCCGTTTGAAATCAATCGCATGGGCCTGTCGCGCAGCTTTCAGATCACCAACATCTTCCCCAAGCTCAGCGTGTTTGAAAACCTGCGCTGTGGCGTGCTGTGGAGCATGGGCTACCGCTACACCTTTTTGCGCTTTCTGTCGCGCATGGATGCGGTGAACGAGCGCGCCAAGCAGCTGATGGAGCAGATCGGCCTGCACAAGAAGCGCGACGAGCTGGCTGTGAACCTGACCTATGCCGAGCAGCGCGCGCTGGAGATCGGCATCACCATCGCCGGCGGGGCCGACGTGATTTTGCTGGACGAGCCCACGGCCGGGATGAGCAACAGCGAGACCGCGCGCTTCATCAACCTGATCCGCGAGGTGACCGTGGGTAAGACCTTGCTGACCGTGGAGCACGACATGGGCGTGGTCTTCGGTTTGGCCGACAAAATTGCGGTGGTCGTTTATGGCGAGGTGATTGCCTTTGACACGCCCGAAAACGTGCGTGCCAATGCGCGGGTGCAAGAGGCGTACCTGGGCTCGGTCATTGCCGATGAACAGGCGCAAGCTGCATTGCATTGAGGAGGCCCACATGTTGCACATCAATAACTTGCATGCCTACTACGGCAAAAGCCATGTGTTGCATGGCGTGGATTTCTCGGTGAACGCCGGAGAAATCGTGGCCCTGCTGGGGCGCAATGGCTCGGGGCGCTCCACCACGGCCAAGGCCATCATGGGGCTGGTCGATTGGGAGGGCGATATTCGCTGGAAAGCGCAAGCGCTGCACGGTCAAAAAACCTACGAGGTGGCGCACCTGGGGATTGGCTATGTGCCGGAGAGCCGCGATGTGTTCCCCAATCTCACCGTGCACCAGAACCTGCTGCTAGGCCAAAAAGGCAGTGGCAAGGGCAGTCGCTGGAGCTTTGACGACATGTACGCCATGTTCCCGCGCCTCAAAGAGCGCCAGCACACCGAAGCGGGTGTCATGTCGGGTGGTGAGCAGCAAATGCTGACGCTGTGCCGCACGCTGATGGGTGACCCGGACCTCATCATCATTGACGAACCCACCGAAGGCTTGGCACCGAAAATTGTCGAACTGGTGGGCGAGTACCTGAAAAAAATCAAGGAACGCGGGGTGTCGGTGCTGCTGATTGAGCAAAAGCTCACCATTGCCATGCGCATCTCTGACCGCGCCTTGGTGATGGGGCACGGTGCGATTGTGTTTGATGGCACGCCGCATAGCCTGAACGCCAATACCAATGTTCGCAAGGAATGGCTGGAAGTTTAAAAAAATCAATAAAGTGAGCTGCCGGCGCTTGCTGTGCAAGCGCTTAAGGCATATTTGATGCAAATATGCTGTGTGGAAATTTCCCATCTACATGGTCGTAAAAAAGGGCTCCAGCTGGAGCCCTTTGTCTTGGCGGCGTGCGTTGTGTACGCCGCGAGCGTGGTGTCACTTCACTTGCGAGCGGCTGCCGTCTTTGGCCAGCTCAAACACCACAAATTCAAAGTCTTTCAAATCACCCTTGGCATCGAACGCCACCTTGCCGATCACGGTGTCAAACGTGTGGGCGTGCATATAGTTCGCCACCTTTTTGGGGTCGGCACCCACGGCCTTCATGGACTTGTCCAGCACTTGCAAGGCCGCGTAGGCAGGCATTTGGTAGGCGCCGTTGGCGGAGCGGTTGGCTTTCTTGAAGGCATCGACCACGCCCTTGTTTTCGGGGCGCTGGCTGAAATCGGCTGGGAAGGTGAACATCATGCCCTCTACGGCAGGGCCGGCAATTTCAATCAGGCCTTGGTTGAACGCACCTTCTGCGCCCACAAAGCGGGTCTTCAAACCTTGCTCTTTGGCCTGGCGCAGCAGCAAGCCCATTTCGGGGTGGTAGCCACCGAAGAACACCACATCCACCTTGGCGGTTTTGAGTTTGGTGATGACGGCGGAGTAATCGCTGTCGCCCGCGTTGATGCCGTCATACATCACCACCGGTGCTTTGAGGCTGTCCAGCGTGTTTTTGACGTGCTGGGCCACGCCCGCACCGTAGGTTTGCTTGTCGTGCAGCACGGCCACCGCCTTGGGCTTGAGCTTGTCGACGATGAACTTGGCCGCAAATGGGCCTTGCTGGTCGTCGCGGCCAATCGTGCGGAAGAAGTGGTGGCCCTTCAGCCCATCGGTCACCTGCGGGGCCGTGGCACCGGGGGTGATGGCCACAATGCCTTCTTCTTCATAAATCTTGGAGGCAGGCACGGTCACACCCGAGCACACGTGGGCGATCGCAAACTTGGCGCCGGAGTTGAGCACGCGGTTGGCTGCGGGCACAGCTTGCTTGGGCTCACACGCATCGTCAATGAACACCGGCTTGTATTCGCGGCCATTCATGCCGCCAGCGGCATTCATGGTTTCCACCGCCGTGAGCAGGCCCGCCTTGACTTCATCGCCATACTGGGTGTTGGGGCCTGTCATGGGAATGGGAACGCCGATGAGGATGGGTTCTGCTGCATGGGCGCTGATGGCTGCCGAGCCCATCAGTGCGGCGGCGGCCCAGGCGGTGCTCAAGCGAATGAATGTTTTGCGTTGCATATAAGGGTGAGCCTTCCAAAAAAGGGAAAAGTGCGTGCACGTGCTGAACACGCTGCACACATTGTTGGGTGGGCGCTCACATGCTCGGTTATGACTTTCCCCAGCGTTTTATTGCAGCCACACTTGTCACGTGTCATGGTTCAGACGGTGCACACAGGCGTCGCAAGAAATGCGCCATCGGTGAGTTGCCAGGTGACCGTTGATCGGTTTTTCTTCGATGGCTCCGATGCGCGTGCCAGCAAGATTCCGCATCTCGGAACCCGCCTCTTGCTGATGTCCCAATCGAGACAATCCGAGGGCAAAACTCCATAGCGTTTGCCGAAGTCGCTTCCTAGAATGAATTGCAGAACGCCCGTTCTTTTTTCATAGAACCGAAGGAGACAAGCCATGACGGCTGAATACAAGGTCCACGCATCCGTGGCCGTGATCACGCTCAATAACCCGCCGGTCAACGGACTGGGTTTGTCCACCCGCCGCGCCATCCTGGAAGGTCTCAACCAGGCCAATGCCGATGCCGCCGTGCAAGCCATCGTGATTACGGGTGCCGGCAAGGCCTTCTCGGGCGGTGCAGACATCAAAGAGTTTGGCAAGGAAGCCGCACTGCAAGAGCCCAATTTGCACACGGTGATTGCGCAGGTGGAGCAGTCGGCCAAGCCCGTGGTGGCGGCCATCCACTCGGTGTGCATGGGCGGCGGGCTGGAGTTGGCGCTGGGTTGTCACTACCGCATTGCCGCACCGGGCACGACCGTGGCGCTGCCCGAAGTCAAGCTGGGTCTGCTGCCTGGGGCTGGCGGCACGCAGCGCCTGCCACGCGCCATTGGTGTGGAACCCGCGCTGAACATGATCGTCAGCGGTGAGGCCGTCAAGAGCGAGTTGCTGGCGCAAATTCCTGGCCAAAAACTGTTTGACAAGCTGTCGGCCAGCGCCGAGAGCCTGGCGCAAGAAGCCCTGACTTTGGCCCAGACCGTGGGCGAGCGCCATGCCGACGGTAACGAGGCACTGCCCCTGGTGCGTGACCTGAAGTGCAAGCACCCCAAAGGCGATGCATACTTTGGTTTTGTGCGCAACATGGTCAAGGGCATGTCCAAGAACTACCCTGCGCCGCTGAAGTGCGTGGACGCGGTGGAAGCGGCCACCAAGCGCAAGTTCCAAGACGGCCTGAACGTTGAGCGTGAGTTGTTCATCAACCTGATGTGGACCCCCGAGTCGCGCGCGCTGCGCCATTTGTTCATGGCCGAGCGTGCCACGACCAAGATTGCCGACATTCCCGCAGACACCCCCACCCGCGCCATCCACAAGGTGGGCGTGATTGGTGCGGGCACCATGGGCGGGGGCATCAGCATGAACTTCCTGAATGCCGGCATCCCCGTGACCATCCTGGAGACCAAGCAAGAGGCGCTGGATCGCGGCGTGGCCACCATCCGCAAGAACTACGAGGCCCAGGTCAAGAAGGGCAAGCTCAAGGAAGACAAGTACGCACAGCGCATGGCCCTGCTGAGCACCACGCTGAGTTACGAAGATCTGAAAGACTGCGACTTGATCATCGAGGCCGTGTTTGAAGAGCTGGGCGTGAAAGAAACCGTGTTCAAGCAGCTGGATGCGGTGGCCAAGCCCGGCGCCATTCTGGCCTCCAACACCTCCACGCTGGACGTGGACAAGATCGCTGCCTTCACCCAGCGCCCGCAGGACGTGGTGGGCATGCACTTCTTCAGCCCTGCCAACGTGATGAAGCTGCTGGAAGTGGTGCGCGGCAAGGCCACGGCCAAGGACGTGATGGCCACGGTGATGCAAATCGCCAAGAAGATCAAGAAGACCGCAGTGGTTTCCGGTGTGTGCGATGGCTTCATCGGCAACCGCATGATTGAGCAGTACAGCCGCCAGGCCGGCTTTTTGCTGGACGAAGGGGCCAGCCCCGAGCAGGTGGACAAGGCCGTGGAGAAGTTTGGATTTGCCATGGGCCCCTTCCGCATGGGTGACCTTGCGGGCAACGACATTGGCTGGGCCATCCGCAAGCGCCGCGCGGTCGAAAAACCCGGCATGAAGTACAGCGCCAGTGCCGACCGTCTGTGCGAGCTGGGCCGCTTTGGTCAAAAGACCGGCAAGGGTTGGTACGACTACGCCCCCGGCAAGCGCGATGCGATTCCGAGCCAGGAAGTGCTGGACATGATTGATGCGCACCGCAAAGCGATGGGCATCACACCGCGCCAGATTTCGGACGAAGAAATCGTGCAGCGCCTGGTGTTCTCGCTGGTCAACGAAGGCGCGCAGATTCTGGAAGACGGCATTGCCAGCAAGTCGGGCGACATCGACATGGTGTACCTGACCGGCTATGGCTTCCCCATCTACCGTGGTGGCCCCATGCACTACGCCAGTGAGCTGGGCCTGATCAATGTGGTGCAAGCCATGAACCGCTTTGCACAAAACCCCCACGACGACGCCCAGTTCTGGAAGCCCGCTCCTTTGTTGGCGCGCTTGGCCGCCGAAGGCAAGTCGTTCGCTTAAAGCGCCGTTGGCAAACCCAGAATTTGAAGGATTGAAGTTATGACATCCGCAGTGATTGTTTCTACCGCGCGCACCCCGCTGGCCAAGAGCTGGAAGGGTTCGTTCAATATGACCTACGGCCCCACGCTGGGTGCCCACGCGGTTGCACATGCTGTGCAGCGTGCCGGCATCGACGGTGCCGAGGTGGAAGACGTGATCATGGGCCTGTCGCTGCCCGAAGGCACCACCGGAGGCAACGTGGCGCGGCTGATTGCCACCCGCGCAGGGCTGCCTGTGACAACGTCTGGCATGACCATCAACCGCTTTTGCTCCTCGGGCCTGCAATCGATTGCACTGGCAGCGCAGCGCATCATTGCGGGCGAAAACGAGGTGCTGGTGGCCGGTGGCCTGGAATCCATCTCTTGCGTGCAGCAAGAGGTGAACCAGCACATGGCCGTAGACCCCGAGCTGATGAAGATGAAGCCCGAGATCTACTGGAGCATGCTGCAAACGGCCGAACAAGTGGCCAAGCGCTACCAGATTGGGCGCGCGGCCATGGACGAGTACGGTGCCGCCAGCCAGCAAAAAGCGTTTGCCGCCCAAAGCGCAGGCTTGTTTGATGCAGAGATTGCCCCCATCACGGTCACCATGGGCGTGGCTGACAAGGTCATGGGCCTGACGACCAAGCAAGTCACCGTCTCCAAGGATGAGGGCATCCGGGAAGGCACTACCGTGGAAGGCATCTCCGGCCTGCGCAGCGCGCTGCCCGGTGGCTTGATTTCGGCGGGCAACGCCAGCCAGTTCTCCGACGGTGCGGGCGCTTGCGTGCTGGTGCATGAAGACTACGCCAGCAAAAAGGGGCTGCAGCCACTGGGTCGTTTCCTGGGCTTTGCCGTGGCCGGTTGCGAGCCCGACGAGATGGGCATTGGCCCTGTGTTCGCCATCCCTAAGGTGCTCAAAAAACTGGGCCTGAAGGTCGAAGACATCGACCTGTGGGAGCTGAACGAGGCCTTTGCCGTGCAGGTGATCTACTGCCGCGACAAGCTGGGCATCCCGAATGAGCGCCTGAATGTCAACGGCGGCGCCATTGCCTTGGGCCACCCCTATGGCGTATCAGGCCAGCGCCTGACGGGCCATGCGCTGATCGAGGGCAAGCGCCGTGGTGCCAAGCGGGTGTGCGTGACCATGTGTATTGGTGGTGGCATGGGCGCAGCTGGCATTTTTGAAGTGCTCTGAGCGTTTGACAGCGCCGTAAATCCCGCAGCCGCCTTCCTTCACACCGAGGGTAGGCGGCTTTTTTACCGCTTTGGATTTTTTAAAACCATAGCTGCTAGCGCTTGCTGCATAAGCGCTAGAGCCATATTTGACTCTTCATCATGTCCCAACTGCGCTCCACCCTGGAATTTCTGTTGTACGACTGGCTGCACGCCGAAAGTCTGACCGCCCGCACCCGCTACGCCGACCACAGCCGCGAAACCTTTGACGCGGTGCTGGACACCTGCGAGCGCATCGCCTGCGAGAAGTACGCACCCTTCAACCGCACGGTGGACACGCAAGAGCCCACCTTCGACGGTGAGAAGGTGATCCAGCCCGCCTGCACCGGCGAGGCGCGCAAAGCCTATGCCGACAGCGGCATGCTCAGCGCGGCCCAGCCCTACGAGCAAGGTGGCATGCAGCTGCCGTATGTGGTGGAGGCTGCGGCCAACAGCTTTTTTGCCTGCGCCAGCATTAGCATCGGCTCCAACCTGCTGACGGTGGGCAACGCCAACCTGCTGCGCGTGCACGGCACGCCCATGCAACAGCAGGTGTTTGCCGACAACGAATTCAACGGCCGCTGGGCGGGCACCATGGCGCTGTCGGAACCACAAGCCGGCTCCAGCCTGAGCGACATTGCCACCCGTGCCGAGCCCGATGGCGCAGATTTTGCAGACGACCCGCTGGGGGCGCGCTACCGCCTCAAGGGCAACAAGATGTGGATCAGCTCGGGCGACCACGAGCTGACCGAAAACATCGTGCACCTGGTGCTGGCCAAGATCCCCGGGCCGGACGGCAAGTTGATTCCGGGCGTGAAGGGCATCTCGCTGTTCATCGTGCCCAAGAAGCTGGTGGACACGAACAGCAACTTGACTGGCGAGCGCAACGATGTGGCGCTCGCCGGCCTGAACCACAAGCTGGGCTGGCGCGGCACCACCAACACGCTGCTGAACTTTGGCGAGGGCAAATACCCGGTGCGCGGCGGCGCGGGTGCCATCGGCTACCTGGTGGGCCAACCGCACGAGGGCCTCAAGTGCATGTTCCACATGATGAACGAGGCGCGTATCGGCATTGGTATGGCGGCCACCATGCTGGGCTTGGCCGGCTACTACGCCAGCCTGGATTACGCCAAGAACCGCCCGCAGGGCCGCCCCATGACCGAAGGCGGCAAGGACGCCAGCAGCCCGCAGGTGGCTGTCATTGAGCACGCCGACGTCAAGCGCATGCTGCTGGCGCAAAAAGCGTACTGCGAAGGCGCGCTGGCGCTGAACATGTACTGTGCCAAGCTGGTGGACGAAGGCCGCACGGGCAATCCGGAAGAAGCCGCGCGGGCCAAGCTGCTGCTGGAAGTGCTCACACCCATTGCCAAGAGCTGGCCCAGCGAGAACTGCCTGGAGGCCAATTCGCTGGCCATCCAGATCCACGGCGGCTACGGCTACACGCGCGACTTCCCGGTGGAGCAGTACTGGCGCGACAACCGCCTGAACATGATCCACGAGGGCACACACGGCATTCAGGCCGCCGACCTGCTGGGCCGCAAGGTGGTCATGCAAGGCGGCGCAGGCCTGCAGTTGCTGGCGGCCACCATCCAAGCCAGCATCGAGAAAGCCGCAGCTGTGCCTGCATTGGCGGCTTACGCGCAGGATTTGGGCAAGGCGTTGCATGCGGTGCAGGCGGCCACCCAAGCGGCTTGGGCAACGAGCAATCCGCAAGAGGCGCTGGCCAACGCCGTGCCTTATATGCAGGCATTTGGCCATACCGTGTTGGCATGGGTGTGGCTGGAGCAAGCCTTGACAGTGCAAGCGCAGGATGCTGCGCTATCTGTAGCTGCTAACGCAGGCAGAATGGGCGCTTTAGCCTATTTTTATCACTATGAGCTGCCCAAGACTGCCGCATGGCTGCGCGTGGTGGGCGCCCGCGATATGACATGTGCCCGCATGCCGCTGGATGCGTTCTAAGCCATAGTCATTTGCATGCAGCAACAAAAAAGCCTGCCACGCAATGGCAGGCTTTTTTTATGCATATTATTGAATTCAACGGGTGATTGAATAAATCATGCACCACAAAGAAAGCCGCCTCTGGCTGGCAGAGGCGGAAAATAGATTACAAGCGTCAGTCCCGTGATTCACTACAGTGCAGACGGTGCGAATTCTATGGGAAAGCACCATGATTTCGCAGCGCATTTGCGGGTTTGATTTTGCAATATGGAATTTTTATATTTCAGTGAATACTGAAAATTCTTAATGCGCAGGTTTATTGCAATATATTTTAAATCTAAGAAATTCTCATATTCATAAATGCCCGAATGCGCGCAAGATGCGCAAAAAATCTGCCCCAGGTAAAAACGTTTTTTAAAGATTATTTTTTGTAACTCTTTTATAAGAGTTGAGGATTTTGATCTGGCTTTGCAGTGCGCTTAATGGGCGCTTAACGTTGGGCAGGAAGGTGGGGCCAGGCAGTGCCAGGGGCTAACCCAGCTTGGCGGTGTGGCTTCCTGGCAGCCGATTGCAGCCGATATGCTTTGCATGCAAACTAATTGACATGCAAACTATCTCTGAGGATTTGCCTGAGAACGCGCCTGACCTGCTTCAGGCGCGTTGCCGTTTTGGGCTATTGATTGGCAGCGTGTTTCGCCAGTGGCGCAAAAAAGTGGATGAAAGCTTTAAGGAGCAGGGCCTCACGGACGCAAGCCGCATGCCTTTGCTGATGCTGTACACGCACGGTGAAGCCATGTTGCAAAAGGACTTGGCACAGGCACTGTCGCTGGACACTTCTTCGCTGGTGCGGGTGCTGGATCAATTGCGCGAGGCGAACTGGGTGCAGTGGGCCTGCGCACCTGCAGACCGGCGCACCAAATGCATTGCGCTGACCCCTGAGGGGGAGCAGATGGCGGCAAAAATTTTGCGCACCACCTTGGAGATTGAGCAAAGCATCTTGGCCGGGCTGAGCGAAGAGGAGTTGGCTATAACGCGCGCTTCACTGCGCAAGATTGCCCTCAATTTTGAGCACATGGATGGGGCTGCTCACTGCCCAGCGCTTGTCGCACCGCTCGATGCAGGCACGGCCCCAGTGCTGAAAAACAGATAACAACAGATAGCAACGGTTTTAAAAATGAAGTTCAAAGTTTCACCCTTTATGTGGGTGAGTTTCTCCATGATCGTTGGGGTGATGGGCACGGCGCTCATCAGCCCTTTGTACGCTTTGTACAAAGAGACGTGGCAGCTGCAAGCCAGTGACGTCTCGCTGATCTATGTGATCTACATGGGCGGCGCCCTGTGCAGCCTGCTGTTTTTGGGGCGCTTGCCAGACCGCGTAGGTTTTCGCCGTGTCATGCAGGTGGGGCTGGCGCTGGCATTGCTGGGAACGGTCATCAGCATGCTGGCGTGGAACATGGTCAGCCTGGGTGTGGGGCGTGTGATTGTGGGCGTGGCCTCCAGCATGCTCACCACCAGCGCTACTTTGGGGTTGGCGCAGCTGTCTCGCCCAGGGCATATGCAGCGCGTTGCCATGATGACGGGATTTTTGCTGGCTTTTGGCTTTGGTTTGGGCCCGCTGGTGGGCGGCATCATGGGGCAGTGGGCGCCTTACCCCTTGGTGACCACCTATATCCCCACCCTGGTTTTGGGCTGCATTGGCCTGTACGCCTTGGCCCGCCTGGAGCTGCCTGCTGCGGTGCAAGCGGCCAGCCGGCCCGCATTGCAGTTGCGTGATGTGCTGCCCAAGCTCACCTGGCCCGCCTCTTCGGACTCATTCGCGTTTGTGCTTACCAGTGCGCTGCCATTTCTGGCGTTTGGTGTGTTTGGTCTGTATGCCTCGATGTCACCGCTGTTTTTGGACAAGCTGGTGCCGTGGCATGGCCCCGTGGTCAGTGGAACGGCGATTGCAGTAATTTTGCTGACCTCGGCCTGCGTACAAATTTTGGCGGGCAACATGGCTACGCACTGGTGCGGTTTCACGGGCTTGCTGAGTTTGGCCGTGAGCAATGGCCTGCTGATGCTCAATCTGTGGGTGGGTTCGGCATTGTTGTTTGCGCTGGGCGTGGCGCTGACCGCGATCGGGCACGGCATGAGCATGCTCTCGGGCATGGGCATGATCAACCGGATTGCCACTCCAACCAACCGCTCGGGCTTGCTGTCGACCTACCTAGTGATTGGCTACATCGGCAGCATGCTGCCGATGATGGCGATTGGCTGGATTGCCGACCACTGGGGCATGAATGCGGCAGTTTCGAGCTTCTGCAGCTTTGTCGTGATTTTGGCGACCACGGTGGCAGTGCTGTTTTTCAAGCATCCCCGCATGCGCACTGCTGCGCACTAAGCCTCAGCGGCCGCGCACCGCGTCGGCGGGTCTGCAGCCAGCACCGCCCTAGGCGGGGCGCGCCCAGATGGCTGGGTCTTGCTAAGCCGCCATGGCCGCAGCGCTGGCAGCGGGGCGCAGTGACCATGCCACACCTGCGGCGAGCACCAGCAGCAGTGCTGCGGCACCAAAGGCCACCCAGTGGGTGTGGTGGGTTTCATAGCCCCAGCCACCCAGCCAGGCGCTGAGCATGGCACCCACTTGATGGCCCAGATAGGCCCAGCCGTACAGCACGCCCACTTTTTTGACGCCGTACACATCCGCCAAGATGGCAGAAGACAGTGCAATGCTGCCCGCCCACACCACGCCGCCCACGGCAGCCACGCCATAGAGTTGCCAGACACTGCCCGCCACCAGCAGGCCGATAAAGCCTAAGCCCCGCACACCGTAGATCGCGCTCAGCAGTTTGCGCCGTTCCACCTTGTCGGCGATGCGGCCCAGCACCATGGTGCTGGGAATGGCGACCAGACCAATCAGGCCAATGCCCAAGGCGCTGGTGGTGGCGTCAAAACCATGGTCTTGCAGCATGGGCATGCAGTGTGTGCCCATCAGGTTCATGCTGAAGCCGCAGGCAAACAGGCCGAAGGTGATTTTCCAGAACGTGGTGCTGCGCATGGATTGCCAGACGCTCAAATCTGCCAGGGGTGCAACCCGCGGCACCGCGGGCGCACCGTTGGCTGCGGGCAGGGGGGCGTCGGCATTGGCTGGGGCGTTGTCGCGTACAACCAGTAAGGCGGTGGGAATAGTGACCAGTGCAAAAATGGCCGCAAACCCCAGCAAGGTGTGCTGCCAGCTCAAATACTGCAGCGCCCAGCCCAAAGCGGGCGTCATCACGGCAATGCCTGCCATTGACCCCGTAGACAAGAAAAACAGCGCCATGCCACGGCGGCGGTTGAACCAGCGGCTGATGACACCAGTCAGTGCCACCGGGCTGGTGAATGCCGCGCCCACCGACATCCACACGCCAAAGCTCCAGAAGATGCCCGCGGCTGAGCGGGTGTTGACGGCCCACAGCGTGGAAGCCACCAAGATGGCGGTGCCCAGCAGCAGCACATGGCGCGTGCCGATGCGCCCCACCAGCCAGCCCGCCAAGGGCATGGCCAAACCGTAGCACAGCATGCCAATGGCAATGATGCTGGCCAGCAAACTGCGGCTAAAGCCCAAGTCTTCGGCCATGGGTAAAAACAACGGCCCTATGCCCAGGCGCATGCCCACGGTCAAAAGCGTCAGCAGTGTGGCCGCGGCCACGATGTTCCAGCCAAAGTACCAGCTGGAGGTGGATGAATGTGTCATGGTTATCAAGCTCCCTGGGTGCCCACGGTGGTGTGTCTGCGTGCACCTTGACCGTGTGCGGGCTGCATCCTAGGCGATGCAGCAGGGCGTGCCTGTCACAGGCAGGCGATGTACTTGATTTTTGATAGCTTGCAGCGCTTACAGGTATTGCCTTTGAGGCTTATTTGATGCTTGAAATAAATATCAAGCAAGGTGCGCTGTTGCCGTGTGCCAGCAGCAGTGTTTATGCCGTCTCTTGCTGCCAGGGGGCAATCCAGCGCTGCACCATGGTGGCATCAAGCTGCATGTGCCGGTGCTGTGTGCCAGCTGCCACCAACGCTTGACGCCAGCTGGCGGGTACCACGGGGTGTGCCAGCACATGGGCGCTGCTGGTGGTGGCGTAGTACTGGGCAAGTGTGTGGCCGATGGCCTGGAAGACCGGGTGAAACGGCAGTGGCCGCTTGGCCGCAGCTGCCGTAGCAGGGGCCGCGGTCTGTAATTGCTGCAGCCACTGGCTGGCGCTGGCCCGGTCTTTGTCGGGCAGGGCCAAGGCTGCATTGCGGGCGCGTTGCAGCAGCTCGCGGTCTATGGTTTCAGACCAGGCGGGCTGGCTCAATGCCAGCACACAAGCGGCGGTAAGAACGGACAGGGTGTAGCGCATATCCAGCCAAGCGTTGTAGCAATCACTGGCCCAGAGGTTTGCAATGCAAGCGCAGAGGGCAGAACCAGCGAAGCAGCTTACGCTTGCACAGGGCCTGTTACAAGATTTATTACAAGTGCTTTCAGGCGATAGCGCTGATGCAGCCTGCGCTAGTTGCTATAGAACTTTTTTTGCGCAACGCCACCCAGCCGCCAGTCGGGCATGGCGCGGGCAATGCTGTGCACCACTAAGGCCGTCAGCGCGCATTTGAGGAGGTCACCGGGGATGAAGGCCACGTTGGCCCACATTGCCTGGGTCAGTGGCAGCTTGGCAATCCACACCAGTCCCGCAATGCCGCAGACATACAGCACTGCAATGCCGCCCACGGCAGATGCCATAAACGCGCTGCACGCTGCGCGCAGCGGGGTGGATTTGGGCAGCCAGGCCATCAACCAGCCTGTGACCAAGGCCGCCAGCGGCCAGCCCACCAGATAGCCCGCCGTGGGTGCGACAAACACACCCAAACCACCCCGCCCGCCCGATAGCAGCGGCAAGCCGACGGCCACTGCCACCAGGAACACCAGCATGGCCTGCAAACCCCGCCACGGGCCGAGCAAGCAGCCCGCCAGCATGACGCCCAGGGTTTGGATGGAAATGTGCACCCCCAGCGGTAGATCAATTTTGGGGATCAAGCCCATGACGCCCAGGAGGGCGGCAAACAAAGCCACCATGGCAATGGATTCAGAACTGCGGCGTGTCAAAGGGGTGTGCATGGCGTGTGAAACCTCGGTTGTTCACCACGGTGGTGTGGCGCAAGCTGGTATTGTATGCACGCTATTTGTATCTAAAGCAGCTGCAATTTGAATTCATCTGCATGCAATAGAGTAGTTTGAGTAGCTGGTAAAAGTGGCGATTGCGCCGTCATTCGGCGGCCAGAAATGCACAGTTTGCGTGCAAATGGCAGCAAATGAGCGGCGCTGTGGCCAACCTGCGGTTATCGCGCGCTGAAAAGCAAGCAACAGCTGTCATCGTCTGTGGAAGATGTTGCAGGCCAGCGCTCACTGCATCCACGGCACCTCTGCAGGGGCGCATCAACTGGTGCGCAAGTCCTCCAGCATGCGGCACGCGCCTTCTACGTGCTGGCGGGCAGCGGGGCTGGCTGTCAGCATGCGCGCAAAGCCGTGCACCATGCCATCGGCGCGCTGCAGCACACACTGGGGGGCTTGGGGCAGCGCTTGCAGTTGGTGGGCAAAGTTTTCGGCTTCGTCGCGCAAGATGTCATGGCTGGCCGTCATGATGGCAGTGGGCGGCAGCCAAGGCAGCGCTGCCGTGCACAAGCTGGGCGTGCGCAGGGCATTGTCTGCGCCGCCCAAGGCTTGCCAGTACTGGTGCATGGCGGCGTCAGTCAGCCCGTAGCCTTGGGCAAATGTTTGCACACTGGGTGTGGCCAAATCCGGCAGCAGGCAGGGGTAGAGCAGCAACAGTGCTTGAATTTGGGCATGCGCAGTGTGCGGCTGCAGCACGGCGCGCACGGCGGTGGCCAAAGCCAGGTGGCCGCCCGCACTGTCGCCACCCAGCAGCACCTTGCTGGAGGCAAACGGCAGTACGCCTTGCATCTGGTGCAGCCAGTGCAGCACGGCCTGGGCATCGTCCACTGCCGCAGGAAAGGGATTCTCCGGCGTGCGGCGGTAGTGCACGCTCAGCACGGTGTGGCCGCTGTAATGGGCCAGGTGCTCACACAGGTCATCGTGCGTATCCAGGCTGCCCACCATCCAGCCGCCACCATGCAGCCACAGCAAGGTCTGCCCGCTGGCATGGTGGCTGGGCATGTAGCTGCGCACAGTGATTTCGCGCCCTGGGGCAGGCACAAAGTGGTTCTGCACAGCAATTCCAGCCAGCCCTTGCCTGCGCAGCAAGCGTGCCTGCAACTCACTGAGCAGGCGGCGGCGTTGCACGTAGTCCAGCTGTGGGGTGGGCGTTTGTGCATCCAGTTGTGCAAAACGCTGCAGGCAGATGGCCAAGGCCGGGTCGATCTCAGAGGATTTCATGGTTTTGATAGCTGCCAGCGCTTGCTGCATAAGCGCTAGATGGGTATTGGATGCTTACTCTGCGGCTGCTGCAGTGTTTGTGGGCGCGCGGTATACCAGCACCTTCAGGCTGCGCTCTTCGTCCACATCGGCAAACACGGCGGGGTTGGCCACGCGTTCGACAAATTGCAACTCGGACGCAATCTCGGCCATCTGGTCTTGCAGAAAGGCGGTATTGAGCTCGGGTGCATTCAGGCACAGCAGCACATGGCCGCCGGGGCGCAGCAGATCGGGCAGGCGGCGCATGAGCTTGGCGTAGTCTTTGGTGGCCACAAAGCTGCCCTTTTGGTAGCTGGGCGGGTCAATAATGATGAGGTGGTAGGGTCCACCGCGTGTGATCTTGCCCCAGCTGCTGAAGATGTCATGTGCCAAAAAGCTGGCACCCGTCAGGCCATTGAGCTGGTGGTTTTGCTGCCCGGTGGCCAAGGCTCCTTGGGCCATGTCCATATTCAGCACATGGCGTGCGCCCGCATCCAGCGCCACCACGGAAAACGCGCAGGTGTAGGCAAACAGGTTGAGCACCTTGAGGCCGTGGCGATGTTCCGGGTGGTTTTCTATATGCGCGCGCACCCACTGGCGGCCCTGGGCCATGTCCAGAAAAATGCCGTGGTTTTGCCCACGCAGCACGTGGGCGCGGTACTGCAGACCGGCTTCCGTCACGGTGTGCGGCTCGGGCACGCTGCCACTCATCAAGCGCGTTTCAGCCTTGGCGCCGGGCTGGCGCATTTGAAAGACCCAGTTCAAAGTCTGCGTGTTGCCCAGCTGTGCCCAGCGGTTTTCCAGCGCTTGGCCAATGGTGGCCAGTTGCGCTTCGTCCAGCGGCTGAAAGCTGGTGAGTACCAGCACGGGCGGAAACGCATCCAGCACCAGATGCTCGCAGCCCGGATAGCGCCCGCCCCGGCCATGGAAGATGCGGCAGGCATCGGTGGGCATCTGAAATTGGGCAATCGTATCGAGCAGGGCTTGCATGGCAGTCACAGAAAAAATCACAAGGGCAAGAGTATGCGGGAGGCAGCGCGCGGCGGTGAGGGATGACGGGTAAAAACCAATCGGTGATGAAACTGCAATGGCTGACAGCTGGGTGGCAAGGCTGTTGGATGGGGGGCTGAAGCGGGGCTGGCCCGTGTTTGGAGGAGCGAATTCACAATGCTTGGGGGGCACAGATCCGCTGTCACAGGCTTGGCACCAACTGCGAAGCGCGGATTTGCACGGGCGCAGGGGTGGTCATCAAACCGTCATCGTGGTGTAGCGACGCTGTCACGCTGGGTGCGCAGCATGGCGGCTGTGTTCAGCTTTTGCCATTCAGCACCATGATTTCAGTCGATCACATCGTTGACATGCATTTGCCGCAATTGCAGCGGCACCCACGGCTGAGCGTTGGGGTGCGCGGCGTGCTGCGCCGCTTGCTCAGGGAGCAGAACTTTCGCAGCTTTGCCCAGCAATACCCCCATCTGGAAGGCTTTCAGTTTGTGGAGCAGGTGCTGGCGCACTTTGCCTTCAGCTATGCCGTGCGCGAGAACGAGCGCGAACGTATTCCCACACACGGGCGCGTGGTCATCATTGCCAACCACCCGATTGGCTCGCTCGATGGGCTGGCCTTGCTGAACATGGTGGGCGGTATCCGCCGTGATGTGAAGATTGTGGCCAATGGCTTGCTGGCGGAGTTGGAGCCGCTCAAGCGCTTGCTGCTGCCCGTGACCATGCTCGGGGCGCGCAGCGGTGCGCGCCAGCTCAAAGCCATTTTGGAGCACCTGCAAGGCGAAGGTGCGGTCATCATCTTTCCTGCCGGCGAGGTGTCCCGCCTGCACCCTGAAGGGGTGCGCGACGGGCGCTGGAACACGGGTTTCTTGCGCCTGGCGGGGCAGACGCAAGCGCCCATTGTGCCGATTCACATTGATGGCCGTAACTCGGCACTGTTTTATGGCGCGTCGATGCTCTACAAGCCTTTGGCCACGCTGCTGCTGGTCAAGGAGATGTTTGGGCAGCACCA
Source organism: Comamonas sp. UBA7840 (assembly GCF_002501455.1). Lineage (NCBI taxonomy): Bacteria > Pseudomonadati > Pseudomonadota > Betaproteobacteria > Burkholderiales > Comamonadaceae > Comamonas > Comamonas sp. UBA7840. Next base: position 99,693 of record NZ_DLTI01000043.1, read on the forward strand.
AAAAAGTATTGATTTGCGCATTGGCCACCCCATCCCTTACAACAGCTACAGCAGCTTGCCCCTGGAGTTGGGCGCTGCAGCCAAGTTGCTGCGCAAGCACTTATACCGCGTGGCCCAGGACAAACCCACTTTGCTGCGGGTGGAGACAGCGATTGCGCACCCGGTCAATCGCAGCGCTTTGGCGCAGGCGGTCAACGCGTGTGAACTGCTGGGGGAGACGCCGGACGGCAAGCGCATTCACTTGTTTCGCGGAGGGCTGGATTCCCCCATCCTGCGCGAAGTGGGGCGGCTGCGTGAGCTGTCGTTTCGCGCTGTGGGTGAGGGCAGCGGCACGCGCTGCGATCTGGATCGCTTTGATGCGCACTATGACCACTTGATTTTGTGGGACCCTGAAGATCTGGAAATAGCGGGTGCCTACCGCATGGCGCGCACCGCCAAGGTGCTGGCCGAGCAAGGTGTGCAGGGCTTGTATACCCACAGCTTGTTTGAATTTACACCCGGTATGCAGCCGTTTTTGCAGCAGGGGCTGGAGCTGGGACGCTCTTTTGTGCAACCGCGTTATTGGGGCAAACGGTCGCTGGACTATTTGTGGTTTGGCATTGGTGCCTATGTGCGACGCTACCCCGAATGCCGTTACCTGTTTGGCCCGGTCTCTATCAGCCGTGACATGCCGCCTGCGGCACGCGATTTATTGATCTACCACTACCGCAGCCACTATGGTGCAGCCTGCCTGGCGCATGCCCGCCGCCCTTATGTGCCCGTAGAAGGCTGGGATGTGCGCGCGCAGTTTACGGGGGAAGATGCGGCGGCCGACTTTGTGCGCCTCAAGCATCTGCTGGCGCACATGGGCTCGGCAGTGCCCACATTGTTCAAACAGTATGCGGAGGTGGCAGAGCCCGAGGGTGTACGCTTTTTGGACTTCGGCGTGGACCCCGACTTTGCGCACTGTGTGGATGGTTTGGTGCTGGTGGATGTGAGCAAGCTCAAAGCGCACAAGCGGGCACGCTACATGGGCGAAACCGCGCAGTGTGAAGCTTGAATCTGGTATTTTTGGCTGCCAGAGCTTATCCAGTAAGCGCTGGCAGCTATTTTTTTTAACGCGTACCTGGCACAGACACCAGCTGGTGCAAGCCATCGCTAAAGCGCGCGGCATACATGCCAAGCTGCACCAAAGTCCGGTGGTTGACCTGCAAGTTCACTTCGTGCGGTGGCAAGGCATGGGTGATGCGCACGGCACGGCTGGCGGTACTGATCAGCTCCGGCTGGCGCAGCGGGGCTTTGCGCGCATCCAGCAAGGTGGCCACCAAGGGGTGGCCAATATCGGTGGTGCGGCGCACCACCACCGCGGTCTCTGTGGTTGACAAAGCCACGTAGACACCGGGCGGAAACAGGCCGACGCAGCGGATCAAAGCATCTCCAGCTTGTTCATACAGCTTGGACTGCGGGCCTGTCACGGCTTGTACCGAGTCCGCTACGCTGCGCCCGGGGCGGTTGCGGCGCGGGCTGATCATGGCGGCATAGCGGTCACAAGTGGCCAAAATGCGTGCCAAACGTTCAGCAGGGGGCTGTTGCATCAACGGGGCTTGTGCCGCAGTGTTGATATGGTGCAAGCCCACCGTGTCCAGCCATAGCGTGTCCTGGATGCCTAATTCTTCCAGCTTGCGGCGGCCTTCCTGCGGGTGCAGGCGGATAGCCTCTTGCTGGGCAATGCTGGGCCGGTCGCGCTGTAGCGCCAGCTGGTCTTGCAGTGTGGTCATCCCAATGTTCATGGTGAAGGCGGCGCGCACCAAGGCATCACGTTCATGGGGGGGGAGCTCAAAGTCGACGGCCAGAATGTGGCACAGCGTGGCACATACCAAGGCATGCGAAGCGCTGTAACCTACGGTAGAGGTGCCCGCCAGCTGGAACATGGCGTACAGCGCGCTGTCACTGTCATGCGCCACCAGTTCTTGGAGCCAGGTGTGCAGCTGCATCACTTTGGTGGGCAACTGCTGCACCAGTGCTGGGCGCGCCAGCAGCAAGCCCAGCGCAGCTTCCAGATCAGACCACATGCCCAGCAAGTCTTGGTACGGGGCATCATCCTCGGCACTGGCGCTCAAGGACAAAGGCGTGCAGGAGGGAGAAGGGGTGGTGCTTTGCATGGCCTAGCGCATCTCCAGCACCATTTCGTTGCCTTGCCGTGTCATGTGCAGCTGGGACAAAAAGCTGTTTCCCAGCAGCACGTAGGGCATGGGCTGCGGGCTCACTATGGCATCCACCCCGTAGACGGTGATGTCACCCACACGCACGGTGTCTAGCCGGATGCGCCAGCCCTGCGTATTGCCGTTGGCAGTGCGTACGGTGACAGTGCTGCCTTTTTGGTAGTCCAGCCCCATGCGCTGCGCATCGGTTTGGCCGATGCCGATCACGCTGGCCCCGGTGTCTACCATGTAGTGCATGGGTTTGTTGTTGATGAAGCCGCTGTCTCGAAAATGGCCCCGGCTGTCAGAGCGCAGCACCACCTTGCGTCCGCTGGTTAGGCCCTGGCCCACACTGACGGGAGAGTCTCCGATGCGCAGGGATTGGCGCTGGCCCTGCAGCTCAATGAGGGCGCTGTCGCCTTGTACCTGGATCAGGCGCACACCTTGGTGGCTTTCGTTGGCGCTCAGCGCTTTGGGGCTGCCGTTGATCACCAGCAGAGCTTTGCTGCCCATCACCCCGGTCATGGCAACGGACTGCGCATAACCCACTGTAGCGGTCAGTGCAGAGTAGGTAAGCGTTGCAAGCGTATTGCGCAGTGCGGGGTAAAGCATGGTGTGCGGTCAGACTGTGGGGTTGCCACAGTCTACCGGAGCACTCTTAGTCGCGGAAGTTGTTAAAAGACAGCGGATGGTCGGCCAAATCCTTGCGGATCAGCGCCATCGCGGCTTGCAAATCATCACGCTTGGCGCCCGTGATACGCACCGCATCGCCTTGGATGGCAGCTTGCACCTTCAGCTTGCTGTCCTTGATGAGCTTTTGCAGCTTTTTGGCGAGCTCAGACTCAATACCGTTTTTGATCTTGACGGTTTGCTTGACTTTGTCGCCACCAATTTTTTGGCTGGCTTGCACGTCCATAAAACGCACGTCAACGCTGCGCTTGGTCAGCTTGTTGCGCAGAATGTCTTCCACTTGCTGCAATTGGAAGTCGGCATCACCAAACAACGTAATTTCTTTGTCTTTGAGCTCGATGCCGGCAGAAGTGCCTTTGAAATCAAAGCGGGTGCCAATTTCTTTGGCGGTGTTTTCAACGGCGTTCTTAACTTCAACGAAATCGGCTTCAAGCACGGTGTCAAAAGATGGCATAGCGTTTCTTTCTTAAATAGGGTGGTAGACAAGGCACTTGGAGCGCTGGTCAGACGCAGGCCAAGGCACAGTGCGACAATCTCAAGGATGTTAGTCGAGAAAAATACCCCCCTGCAGGACTGCAACACCTTCGGCATTGTGGCAAGCGCGGACACCTTGGTGCGTATCCGCAGCGCGGCAGACGTGCAGAAATTCGCCGCCAGCCCGCACTACCAAGGCCGCCAAGTGCTGGTGCTGGGCGGCGGCAGCAATATTGTGCTGACCGGAGATGTGATCCATGCAGTGGTGCTCAAGATGGAGATCCCTGGTATTGCTGCGGTGGGCGAAACCGATAGTCATTGGATCATCGAAGCGGGGGCCGGCGTGCGTTGGCACGACCTGGTGGCATGGACCGTGGCGCATGGCTACCCTGGGTTGGAGAACCTGGCACTGGTGCCGGGAACTGTAGGTGCGGCGCCGGTGCAAAACATTGGGGCCTATGGCGTGGAACTGCAAGACCGCTTTCACGCGCTGGAGGCGGTGGACTTGGTGACGCACGAGGTGTTTAGCTTGAATGCGGCGCAGTGTGCATTTGGGTACAGAGATTCCATATTCAAACATGCGCCGGCAGCGCCAGCGGGCACGCCAGTGGCTAAAGCGCAGGGCATGGGTTTGGCAGGGCGTGCGGTGATTACCAAGGTGCGTTTCGCACTGTCCAAACACTGGAAGCCCGAACTGGGATATTTGGACTTGCAGCGCAAGCAAGAGCAAGAAGGTGTGGCCCACCCCACCGCACAGCAAATCTTTGATTGGGTGGTTGCCATTCGCCAAGCGAAGTTGCCGGATCCTGCCGTGGTGGGGAACGCGGGGAGCTTTTTTAAGAACCCGACAGTGACCGAGGATCAGTGCCGCGACATCATTGCGCGCGAGCCCAAGATCGTGCACTACCCGATGCCGGATGGCTCCATCAAGCTGGCCGCTGGGTGGATGATTGATGCCTGTGGCTGGAAGGGGAAAACCTTGGGGAATGCAGGCGTCTATGACAAGCAAGCGCTGGTGCTGGTCAATCGCGGTACAGCCGCCAACAGTGTGACGGGTGGAGAGGTGATGACATTGGCCAAAGCGATTCAAACCAGTGTCTATGAGCGATTTGGTATTCGCTTGGAGCCAGAACCTGTTGTGGTGTAAGAGGGCTTGCTTCACCTTCTGTAGCGAACAAAAAAAGCGCTGTTATCGACAGCGCTTTTTTAATGGCAGCCACACCTGCTGCCTGGTTAGTGCCTGACAGTCAGGCCAAGGATTTTTGCTTCATCCACTCCCGGGCCTGCTGCTGTGCGTAAGCAATTGCGCGATCCGCAGACTGGAACAGTGGCGTGAAGGTGAAAAAGCGCTGGGTGCGCCCCGTACCTTTTCCGCTGTCTACCGTGAGCTGTGCTTGGAAGCGGCCATCAGCTTCAGCCAGAGCTTGGGGCTCAAACTTAAAGCGGTCGATGGTGATGGTGCGTGAGGGTTGTTGTTGAATTTTGGACATATGTCTCTCCCTTCTTCATGTCTCATACATACGCGGTGCGTAGTGCATGATAAGGATAGAGGCGCTCATGTACAAAAAGTTCCATGCCCTTTTCGTGCCTTATATCAACATCGGGCTAAACCAGTGTTGCAGCCTTATTTCAGACTGCCAGAGAGGAATTTAGCCAAACGTTCACTCTTGGGGCTGGCCAACACCTGGCGTGGATCGCCTTGCTCTTCAATCAAACCCTGGTGCAGGAAGACTACATGGTTAGAGACTTCGCGGGCAAAACCAATTTCGTGGGTGACCACCACCATGGTGCGACCTTCTTGCGCCAGCACTTGCATCACCCGCAGCACTTCCCCCACCAATTCGGGGTCGAGTGCACTGGTGGGTTCATCAAAGAGCATGACTTCTGGCTCAACCGCCAGTGCGCGGGCGATGGCCACGCGCTGCTGCTGGCCTCCACTCATGTGGTTGGGCCAAGTGTCTTCGCGGTTTTCCAAGCCTACCAACTTCAGGTACTTGCGGGCTCGCTCGACGGCCTCATCTTTGGAAATGCCCAGCACGTGCACGGGTGCTTCAATGATGTTTTGCAGCACGGTTTTGTGGGCCCAAAGGTTGAAATGCTGGAACACCATGGCAAGTTTGGTGCGCATCATCTGCAGCTGCTTGGGGTTGACGGGTTCTAAATCACCGGTGCGGCCCGTTTTGAGTTGCAACTCTTCGCCTGCCACCACGATGCGGCCTTGCTGAGGCTTTTCCAGCAAATTAATACAGCGCAGCAGCGTGGATTTGCCGGAGCCAGAACTGCCAATCAGGCTGATCACATCGCCCGCTTGGGCGGTGAGTGTGACACCCTTGAGCACATGGTTGCTGCCATAGCTCTTGTGGATGCCTTCGGCTTGGAGTTTGTAAACAGTGGATGTCATGGATGCAAAACGTGTGCGGTGTTAGTGCGTACGCGGAGCCAAGTAAGCCAAAAAGCGTTTTTCCAGCAATTTGAAAAAACCAATCAGCGCAAAGGTGACGCACAAATAAATGGCTGCAGCGGCCAGATATGCCTCAAAAGGAAGGTAGTAGTCAGAGTAGATGCGGCTTGCAACCGCCGTGACATCGGTGAGCGCTGGCACCACGCTTGCCAGACTTGTGGAGTGCAGCATCATCACCGCTTCGTTGCAGTATGGGGGCAGGGTGCGACGCAAAGCACTGGGCATCACAATGCGCGCCATGATTTGCCAGCGACTCATGCCCATGGCACGAGCGGCTTCGACTTCTCCTGGATTGGTTTCACGGATGGCGCCCGCCAGCATTTCTGCCGTGTAGCCGGCCGTATTCAGTGCAAAGGCCAGCAAGGCACAAAAGAAAGGCTCTTTAAAGTGTGTCCAGGGCCAGACGTCGTCCCAGCGCGACTGGATCCAGTCCAGTTGGGCCAATCCGTAGTAAATCAGGTAAACCTGAATAAGCAGCGGCGTTCCACGGACAAAGTAGGTAAAGGCACCCACAATTTTCTCGAGTACCCAATTTCCGCTGGTGAGTGCAATCGCTCCGAGCAAGGCAAGCACGCAGCCGATCGCCAAGCTGGACAACAGCAGCCATAAGGTGGTGAGCAGCCCGTTGCCATACATGGCCAGGTGCTCGGGTTGGAAAATGATGTCCCAGCTCATAACTGCACCTTCTCTGTACCCAAGCTATAGCGTGCGTTCAGGAGTTTGAGTGCCCACAGCGAAATGCTGGTGAACACCAGATACAGTGCAGCAGCAAACAGCAAAAAGATAAAAGGCTCACGTGTTGCTGCGCTGGCTTGTTTGGCAAGATAGGTCATGTCATGCAAGCCAATCAAGCTCACCAAAGCCGTGGCTTTGATCAACACCAGCCAGTTGTTGGTAAAGCCCGGAAGGGCGTAGCGCACCATTTGCGGCAAGGTGATGCGCACGAAGGTTTGGGTAGAGCCCATGCCAAATGCCCAGGCGGCTTCCATCTGGCCGCGGGGGATCGACAAAATTGCTCCGCGGAAGGTCTCCGTCATATACGCGCCATAGATAAAGCCTAAAGTGCCGACACCAGCAACAAAAGGATTCAGATCCAGGGTGAAGTCAGAGCCAATCGACTCAAAAAAGGTATTGATGCCAATCGCTGCACCATAAAAAATCAGCAGCATGAGCACCAGTTCAGGGATGCCACGCACCACCGTGGTGTAGAGCGTTGACACCCACACCAAAGGCTTTTTGCCCGATAGCTTGGCCGTCGCGCCCAAGAGGCCCAAGACGGTGGAGACAAAAAGAGAAGCCAGAGACACCGCAACAGTGAGCAGTGCCCCTTGCAAGATAGATAAGTAGTAATCGCTCATGCGTACACAGGCTTTTCCTAAACAAGACTGCCCGCTGCCGGGTCAACCGGGCAGCGGGCAGTGGCGGAGTTAGAGCTTAGTTGCCGTAGGGATCGAAGTCAAAGTACTTCTTCGCAATGGTGTTGTAGGTGCCATTGCTGCGGATGGTCTTGATGGCCTGATTGATCTGGTCTTTCAGTTCCTTCTGGCCCTTGCGCATACCGATGCCGATGCCGTCACCATAGTATTTGGTGTCGTACTGGTCGGGACCGACATAGCCGTAGTCCTTCCCTTCAGGCTTGCGCAGGAAGCCGCCGTGCACTTCCACCTTGTCGGCCACAGTACCGTCCAGGCGACCAGCGTTGATGTCCAGGTACACCTGGTCTTGCGCTTCGTAGGGGATGATGTTCACGCCAGCAGGCTTGAGTTCACCCAAGGCCCACTTTTCCTGGGTGCTGCCCTTGAGCACGCCAATGCGCTTGCCCTTGAGCGATGCGGGGCCGGTGTAAGCCGTGCCCTTCTTCACCACAATCGCGCTGGGGGTCTTGTAGTAGCGGTCCGAGAAGTCGATCACGCGCTTGCGCTCTTCAGTCATGGAAAGCGAGCTGACGATCACATCGTACTTGCGGGCCTGCAGGCCGGGGATCATGCTGTCCCAGACCTGTTCCACGAACACGCACTTGCGCTTGATTTCGGCGCACACTGCATTCGCAATATCTACGTCAAAACCTGTGGGCTTGCCATCAGGTGTTTTGTAGGTGAAGGGTTCGTAGGTGGGGTCGATGGCCACCTTCAGGTCGGCAGCTTGTGCAGCAGTAGCGCAGGCAGCCAACAGAGCCAAACTCAGAAACTTCTTTGCCATTCAAGTCTTCCTTCAATGTAGTTGTGTACGCCTTGGTCTTTGCATGATGCGTGCCAAGATGTAAACCCATTGTAGAAGCGCGCGGCTACGAAGCGCAGAGTTTTTCTACCAATATGAAGGCTTTGTCGCGGGCCTGCACGCCCTAGTTTTTGGGCATCTGACCGCCAATCAGGAAAACCGCAGGCCCAGTGCAGTGCTTGTGGGTGGGGGAGGTTTGCAAAGGCTGCAGGGTAATTTCTCCCCTCAAGCCGGGGCAGTTGTCTGCATTCGAGTTGGTATGGGTGGGGCTGCTTAAACGTCAGGCAGGTTATGTTCCATGGTCTGGCTGGCGCCAAGATGAAAAGGACATAAAAAAACCGCTGCAAAGGCAGCGGTTGGAGGCAAGCCAGAGGCGTGGCCTCTGTGGCTTGGCTTTTTTACTTGTTGTCCAGCTGGGGCAGGGCGTTGGCGCTGCTCACGCTCAACAGGCCAGCCTTGGAGTAGATGGCTAGCTTTTCGCGGGTGTCGATCAGATCCAGGTTGCGCATGGTCAGCTGGCCAATGCGGTCTGTGGGGCTGAACGGCGCATCTTCCACCTTTTCCATCGACAGGCGCTCGGGCGCGTAGGTCAGGTTGGGTGATTCGGTGTTCAGGATGGAGTAGTCGTTACCACGGCGCAGCTCCAGCGTCACAGTGCCGGTCACGGCGCGTGCCACCCAGCGCTGCGAGGCTTCGCGCAGCATGATGGCCTGGGGGTCGAACCAACGGCCCTGGTACAGCAGGCGGCCGAGCTTGAGGCCGTTGATGCGGTACTGCTCGATGGTGTCTTCGTTGTGGATGCCGGTCACCAGGCGTTCGTAGGCGATGTGCAGCAGGGCCATGCCGGGGGCTTCGTAGATGCCGCGGCTCTTTGCTTCGATGATGCGGTTCTCGATCTGGTCGCTCATGCCCAGGCCGTGGCGGCCGCCGATGCGGTTCAGCTCCAGGAACATCTCCACGGGGTCGGCGATTTCCTTGCCGTTGATGGCCACGGGGCGGCCTTCGTCGAAGGTAATCGAGACTTCTTCGGCCTTGACTTCCACCTCAGGCTTCCAGAAAGCTACGCCCATGATGGGGTTCACGATGCGAATGCCGGAGTTCAGGAACTCCAGATCCTTGGCTTCGTGGGTGGCGCCCAGCATATTGGAGTCGGTGGAGTAGGCCTTTTCGGCCGACATCTTGTAGCCGAAACCTTCCTTGGTCATGAAGGCCGACATTTCGGCACGGCCGCCCAGCTCGTCGATGAAGGTGTTATCCAGCCAAGGCTTGTAGATCTTCAGTGCGGGGTTGGTCAGCAGGCCGTAGCGGTAAAAGCGCTCGATGTCGTTGCCCTTGAAAGTCGAGCCGTCGCCCCAGATGTTGACATCGTCTTCCTTCATGGCAGCCACCAGCATGGTGCCAGTCACAGCGCGGCCCAAGGGGGTGGTGTTGAAGTAGGTGATGCCACCGGTGGAGATATGGAAGGCGCCGGACTGAATAGCGGCAATGCCTTCGTTGGCCAGCTGGGGGCGGCAGTCGATCAGGCGCGCCTTTTCTGCGCCGTATTCCATTGCCTTGCGGGGGATTTCGTCGTAATCGGCTTCGTCGGGCTGGCCCAGGTTGGCCGTGTAGGCGTAGGGCAGCGCGCCCTTGTTCTTCATCCAGCGCAGGGCGGCAGAGGTGTCCAGGCCTCCGGAGAAGGCGATGCCGACCTTTTGGCCGACGGGTACGGATTGCAGAATGGTTTCCATGAGATTCTCTCTAAATGAATAGCTGCCAGCGCTTGATGAATAAGGGCTAGGGGCTAAAAAGGCTTGAAATTCAGACCGGCCGGACGCTCGGGGCTCAGGCGTAGTGGCAGATGTAGTGGTAAGCCTCGGTCACGCGGATGTCGAACTTGGAGTTGGCAGGGATGTGAAAGCTTTCGCCTGCTGCGGAGGTCTTCCATTCATCGCTGCCGTCGAGCTTGTATTCGCAGGCGCCGCCCACGCATTCCATGATCTCAGCCGCTGCGGTGCCAAACGTCAGAGTAGCAGGCAATACCACGCCCACGGACTTTTTGGTGCCATCGGCCAGGGTGAAGCTGTGGCTGACGCACTTGCCGTCAAAGTAAACATTGGCCTTGGTGGTCAGGGTAACGCCGGTGAAATGCTCGGTAGTCATGGATTGCGCGTAATCGCTGAGTTTGGATCGAAGCTGGGCATTTTAGGCTACCTGCGTGGCCCTTGGGGGGTCGCAAAACGCATAAGGCCAAGCCCTTGCGGGCAGGGGCTTGGCGGTAGACGCGTGGAGAGGAATTCAGCGACCGCAGAGTGGGGTGCTGGGTGGATGACTATGGCGGCGGTACACCGCAGATGTTCTGGGTCAGGGTGGTGCCATCGGGTGCGGGTTGGTAGATGCCGCGAAGGCCAGTGAAATATGCGCGGCGCACCTGGGTGGGGCTCCAGTAACGCCACGTAAATTGGTGGCGAACAACAAATATTGGTGCAGCTAGCGAGGGCGGTGCGGCGGGTGTGTGCCGATGCGCATGTCAATAATCGGCAGATCATTGTCATTGGCGCGGTACTCAATGCTCTCGACAGGGGCTGCTCCCGGGGGTGTAGAGCCATAGGATTTCGTTCCCGGTGTGGCGCTGTTGGCGCTGGCCCTGTCGGTGTTGCGGTAGGTGCCGCTGGGTTGGGTGGAGTGGATGGGAATGTGCTTGCCGGGGTTGTGCGCCATGCGTTGCGAGTACTGATGGCCTTGGTATTCGTACAGCACGTCGTAACCCACCAGTTCATCTTCATAGACCGTACGCGTTTTGCAGCGCGTGTGGCTAGTGTATTCAACACATTCCTCATGCGGAACGGCCACCTGCTCATAAATCGGAGTGGCCTCCAAAACCTTGCCGTACGTTGGCTGTGCGAATGCGGCAAACGGCGCGAGCCCCAGGCCGAGGCATGCGATGGCTGAAGACAAACCAAGACGGGTGGGCGATGTGGTGGTCACGGGGGCTGCTCCCTAGGGGGTGATGTCGATGTTTGGTTGGCCGAGCGATAGGGCGCAACGTGGGTCAAGCATGTCGATATGTGGTGTTCAAACGCGCGCTGCTTGCCAATTTTCGGCTTTGAAGCCGACCGTGATGTTGCCATCAGCCCATTCCACGACGGGGCGCTTAATGGTGCTGGGATGTTCTTGCAATACCCGGGCCGCACTGGCTGCATCCACCACGCTGGACTGAAGGGTTGGGTCCAGTTTGCGCCAAGTGGTTCCCTGGCGGTTGGTGAGCTTTTCCCAGCCGACTGCTTGCATCCAGCTTGGTAGTTTGTCTGCAGGCACGCCTTGCTTCTTGAAGTCATGGAACTCGTAATCGAGCCCTTGTGCGGTGAGCCAGGCACGTGCTTTTTTCACGGTGTCACAGTTGGGGATGCCGTAAACACGAATAATCTTGTTGGTACTCATGGTGTTGATGGTGATGCATGCGTGGGTGCGCGACAATCATGCACTGTATGCACAGCAATTTCTCCACTCTTTCTGAATGGCTTGCGCACTGCGAGCAAATTCATCCACAAAACATTGCCATGGGGCTTGAGCGCGTGCGCGAAGTTGCACAGCGCATGCAGTTGAAATTTGACTGCCCTGTGATTACGGTGGCAGGCACCAATGGCAAGGGCTCTACCTGCGCCATGCTTGAAGCCGTAGCCCTGCAGTCGGGCTACAAGCCCGGGGTCTACACCTCGCCACACTTGGTGCACTTTGAAGAGCGTTGCCGACTTCATGGTGAGATTGCGAAAGCCGAAGAGTTCTTGCCGCACTTCGCCGCGGTCGAAACCGCGCGCTTCCAGGGTGAAGAGGTACTGCTGACGTATTTTGAGTTCACCACGTTGGCCATCATGCGCATGCTGAGTCTGGCCAAGCTGGATGTAGTGATTTTGGAAGTGGGGCTGGGTGGCCGCCTGGATGCGACGAATGTGGTGGACGCCGATTGCGCCATCATCACCAGTATCGATATCGACCATGCTGCGATTTTGGGCAACGACCGTGAAACCATTGGCCGTGAAAAGGCGGGCATCATGCGTGCGGGGCGGCCAGTCATTGTGAGCGACCCAGTGCCCCCGCAAAGCGTGATTGACCACGCTGAGGCGATTGGCGCTGATTTGCGGATGTTTGGCAAAGATTTCAATTACAACGGTGACAAGCAGCAATGGGGTTGGGCGGGGCGTGACCGTCGCTATGCAGGCCTGTCGTACCCAGCGCTGCGTGGTGCCAACCAGTTGATGAATGCCTCGGGCGTGCTGGCTGCGTATGAAGCGCTGCGCCCCGTGTTGCCTGTGACAGCGCAAGCAGTGCGCACGGGCTTGGCCATGGTCGAGTTGCCTGGGCGCTTTCAGATCATCCCTGGCCAACCCACTCTGGTGCTGGATGTGGCGCACAACCCGCACTCGGTGGCTGCGCTGACCGCCAACTTGGATGCAATGGGCTACTACCCGGCGACGCATGCGGTGTTTGGCGCGATGGCGGATAAGGATTTGGCGCCGATGCTGCTCAAGGTGGGGCCGCTGATTGATCGTTGGTATTTCACGGATTTGCCCACGGAGCGTGCGGAATCGGCCTCGAAGTTGCAGCAAAAGTGGAATGCTGTGCAGGTGGTTGCGGGGGGCACGTGCCGTGAAGTGCCCACTAGCTTGTACGAGAATCCGCAAGCCGCGTTGGATGCCGCCGTACAGGCTGCAGACCCGGCTGATAGAATCGTAGTCTTTGGCTCGTTTTATACGGTCGGTGAGGTTTTGAAAGATGGGCCACCTCGCCTGCATGCCAAACATTTGGGCGAATAAGGTCCGCTACGCGACGCATCTTCATGGCACTTTTCAAATTCCGTTGGCCTGGTCACAAAGAGGAAAGCGAGCAAACGCCCGTGCGGCGTTCTCGTTTGGCCCAGTCTGAAAGCGTAGATGATATGCGCCGCCGTGCGCGCCATCGTCTCATTGGTGCCGCCGTTTTGGTGGCGCTGGGGGTGATTGGGTTTCCTATCTTGTTTGACACCCAGCCGCGCCCCATCCCGGTCAATGTGCCGATTGAAATTCCGGATCGCAATCAGGTCGCTCCCATGATGGTGCCGGCAGACCAGGCACGGACAGAGTCCAAGCTTGCGCAGTCTGCGCCTTCATCTGCGGCGCGCGCTACAGATGGTGCGCTGGGTGATGGCGAAGAATTGGTAGTGAATGAGCCAACACCTTTGGCGGTGCCCAAGCCGCCAGAGCCACCTCGTCTGGTGGCAGAGCCCGTAGCCAAGCCTGAGGCAAAGCCAGAACCCAAGCCTGAATCGAAGCCCAAGCCAGAGCCTAAACCTGAGCCCAAGCCAGAGGTAAAGCCAGCACCCAAACCAGCAGTGAGTGATGCCGAGCGTGCCCGCGCCTTGCTGGAAGGGCGTGCCCCGGTGCCTGCGCCTGCTGCAGCTAGTGCACCGGCGAAGGCTGAGGCAAGCAAGCAAGGCCGCTTTATTGTGCAAGTGGGTGCTTTTGCCGATGCTTCCAAAGCGTCCGAAGTGCGCGCCAAGCTGGAAATGTCGGGGCTGAAAACCTATACCCAAGTGGTGGACACCAAAGATGGCAAACGCACCCGGGTGCGTGTGGGCCCCTTTGATCAACGTGATGCCGCAGACAAGGCCGTAGCACGGATCAAGGGGTTGGGACTGCCAGCCTCTGTGCTGACTTTGTAATGAAACCGCTCACGCACAGCTGAAAGAGTACGGAAAGCGCATGGTTGTTTTGGATGGCTTGTTGCTGGGCATCTTGGTGGTGTCCATGCTTTTGGGTGCGTGGCGCGGTTTGATTTTTGAGCTGTTTTCCCTCGTCGGCTGGGTCGCAGGCTTTTTTGTGGCGCGCTTGTTTGCCCAGGATGTTGCCGGACTGCTGCCGCTCAGTGGGTTTGATGCCGCCGTGCAATACGGCATTGGCTTTGTGCTGACTTTTGTGGTGGCTGTATTTGCATGGGGGCTGCTGAGTGCATTGGCCAAAAAACTGATTGAAGTGGCCGGTTTGCGCCCCGTAGACCGCACCTTGGGTGCAGTGTTTGGTGTGTTGCGCGCTGCTGTATTGATTTTGGTGTTGTCGGTGGTCGTGGTTTCGACACCGCTGCACACCCAAACCTGGTGGACGCAATCGCTGGCGGCACCTTGGCTCACCGATGCGGTGGCGAGCGTTTTGCCCGCGCTGTCGGTGGAGTGGGGAAGGCTGTTGCCTTCGGCGTAAAAGAGTAAGGGCTGGGCCTTCAAGTGGGCGTAGCCTGCAAGCAAAGACCGCGAGAGCAATCTCGCAGATAGATGGAACGCAACTATGTGTGGAATCGTCGGCGTGGTGTCAACCACCCCCGTGAATCAACTGATCTATGACGCCTTGCTGCTGCTGCAGCACCGTGGCCAAGATGCAGCCGGTATCGTGACCCAGCAAGAGCGCAAGTTCTTCATGCACAAGGCCAAGGGCATGGTCAAGGACGTGTTCCGCACGCGCAATATGCGCGCTTTGCCGGGCAATGTGGGGCTGGGTCAGGTGCGCTACCCCACGGCGGGCAATGCTGCCAGCGAAGAAGAGGCGCAGCCTTTCTACGTGAATGCGCCTTTTGGCGTGGTCATGGTCCACAACGGCAATCTGACCAACGCCAAACAACTGCGCGAAGAGCTGGCCAGCACCGACCACCGCCACACCAACACCGAGAGCGACTCTGAAGTGCTGCTCAACGTGCTGGCGCACGAAATTGGCCGCGTCACCAGCGGTGCGCCGCTGACGCCCGATGAGGTGTTCAAAGCCGTGCGTGCGGTGCACAAGCGCATCAAGGGCTCGTACGCCGTCATCGCGCTGATTGCGGGCTATGGTTTGCTGGCTTTTCGCGACCCGTTCGGTATTCGCCCGCTGTGCATGGGCAAGGGTGCGGATGGCACGTATATGCTGGCCAGCGAATCGGTAGCGCTGGAGGGTACGCTGCACCAGTTTGAGCGCGATATCGCTCCTGGCGAAGCCGTGTTTATTGCCAATGACGGCACCGTACACACCGAGCAGTGTGCTGAAAACAGCCAGTTGTACCCCTGTGTGTTTGAGTACGTGTACTTGGCGCGCCCGGACTCCACCATCGACGGCATCTCGGTCTACCAGGCCCGCCTGAACATGGGTGAGACGCTGGCCAAGCGCGTGATCTCCACCGTGCCGCCTGCAGAAATCGACGCCATCATCCCCATTCCCGAGTCCAGCCGCCCCAGCGCCATGCAGCTGGCCCAGCTGCTGGGCATTCCCTACCGCGAAGGCTTCGTCAAGAACCGCTACGTGGGTCGCACTTTCATCATGCCCGGGCAGGGCGCGCGCAAAAAATCGGTGCGCCAAAAGCTCAATGCCATTGGCAGCGAGTTCAAGGGCCGCAACGTGCTGCTGGTGGACGACTCCATCGTGCGTGGCACCACCTCCAAGGAAATCGTGCAGATGGCGCGCGATGCGGGTGCCAACAAGGTGTATCTGGCTTCGGCCGCACCACCGGTGCGTTACCCGAACGTGTACGGCATCGACATGCCGACCAAGTCGGAGCTGGTGGCTCATGGCCGCACGGTAGAGGAAATCCGCCAGGTCATCGGCTGCGATGCGTTGATCTACCAAGATGTGGATGCCATGAAGCAGGCCGTCGGCAAGATCAATCCCGCGGTGCGTGGTTTTGAAGCTTCGTGCTTTGACGGTGTGTACGTGACGGGCGATATCTCCGAAGCCGAAGTGAACGCATTGAACGAAGGTCGCAACGCTGGTGCGCAAGAAGAGTCTGAGGATACTTCGCGTCTATCTTTGCCCAATGCTCAAGAGCAATAAGCTCTAAACTGGGCGTCATAAGCCCAGAGGCACAATAAAAGGAGCTGCTCGCGCAGGTCAAATAAGCACTTCAAAGTGATTTGTCTTTGAAAGCCTTGTTTGACAAGCGCAAGCTGCTCCTTTTTTCATGGTGCAGATCTGCTGTCTGCGCCCTTTAGATAGATTGAGGAATAGCTGTCGTGACCGAGAAACAACTCCCAGAAGGTCTGCATCCCGAAACTTTGGCGGTGCGTGAAGCCCTGCCCCGCAGCCAGTGGGGTGAGCACTGCGAAGCGCTGTACATGACCAGCAGCTTTGTCCAGCCCGACTGCGAAACCGCTGCCCGTCGTTTTGCTGGGCAAGAAGACGGTTTTACCTACAGCCGCACCACCAACCCCACGGTCACCAGCTTTGAAAAGCGCTTGGCGGCCATGGAGGGCACCGAGTGTGCGGTGGCGACATCGACAGGCATGTCGGCCATCTTGCTGGTGGCGTTGACCACGCTGAAGGTGGGTGACCATGTGATCTGCTCACGCTCCATGTTTGGCTCCACCATCAAACTGCTGGGCACGGAAATGGCGCGTTTTGGAGTGGAAACCACCTTTGTCTCGCAAACCGATATTGCCGCGTGGAAGGCTGCGGTGCAGCCCAATACCCGCTTGTTTTTTGCCGAAACCCCCACCAACCCGCTGACCGATCTGTGTGACATCGCTGCGCTGGCCGAGTTGGCGCATGCCAGCGGCGCTTTGCTGGCGGTAGACAACAGCTTTGCCACGCCCATCTTGCAGCAGCCCGCCAAGCTGGGTGCTGACATCGTGGTGCACGCGGGTACCAAATTCTTGGATGGCCAAGGGCGAACCATGATTGGGGCGGTGTGTGGCTCTATCGCGCTGGTTGACAAGGTGATGGGTACCTTCCTGCGCAGTGGCGGACTGAATGCCGCGGCCTATAACGCTTGGACAGTAATGAAGGGGTTGGAGACGCTGTCGCTGCGCGTCAAAGCCCAAAGCGCTGCAGCGCTGGAGTTGGCGCAGTGGCTGGAAGCGCACCCCCAAGTGGCGCGCGTGTACTACCCGGGTTTGCGCAGCCATCCGCAGTACGAGCTGGCCATGCGCCAGCAAAATGGTCTGGGTGGCGCCGTGCTGTCGTTTGATGTGCATGGCGACAGCCCTGAAGCCTTGCGCAAGAACGCCTTCCACGTGGTCGACCATACGCAGGTGTGTAGCATTACGGCTAACTTGGGAGATGTGAAGACCACCATCACCCATCCCGCCAGCACATCGCATGGCCGCCTGACCGAGGAGCAGCGTCAAGCTGCAGGCTTGGGTCAGGGATTAATTCGCATCTCTGTGGGGCTGGAGCACTTGGATGACCTCAAGGCAGACCTCTCCCGCGGACTGGATACTTACCAATGACACAAAAAATTCGCACCCGTTTTGCACCTTCGCCCACTGGCTTTATCCACTTGGGCAATATTCGCTCGGCCCTGTACCCCTGGGCATTTGCCCGCGCTAATGGGGGCGACTTCATCTTGCGTATTGAAGACACAGACCTGGAGCGCTCCACACAAGCCTCAGTGGATGTGATTTTGGAGGGTATGCAGTGGTTGGAGCTTTCACACGACGAAGGCCCCTTCTACCAAATGCAGCGCATGGACCGCTACAAAGAAGTGCTGGCACAGTTGCAGGCCAAGGGCTATGTGTACCCCTGCTACATGAGCATGGAAGAGCTGGACGCGCTGCGCGAAAAGCAAATGGCCAACAAGGAAAAGCCCCGTTACGACGGCACATGGCGCCCAGAAGAGGGCAAAGTGCTACCCGCGATTCCTGAAGGCGTAAAGCCTGTGCTGCGCTTCAAGACGCCTAAGGATGGCATCGTCGCTTGGGAAGACAAATGCAAGGGTCGTATTGAATTCCAGAACTCGGAGCTGGATGATTTGGTGATTGCACGCCCAGACGGCACACCCACCTACAACTTCTGCGTGTGTGTAGACGATATGGACATGCACATCACCCACGTGATTCGCGGTGATGACCATGTGAACAACACGCCCCGCCAAATTCACATCTTTGAAGCACTGGGTGCTGCGGTACCTGTGTTTGCGCACTTGCCTACGGTTCTGAATGAGCAGGGCGAGAAAATGTCCAAGCGCAACGGTGCCAAGGCCGTGACCCAGTACCGTGACGAAGGCTACCTGCCTGATGCCATGGTGAACTATCTGGCCCGTCTGGGCTGGAGTCACGGTGACGATGAAATCTTCTCGCGCCAACAATTCTTGGAGTGGTTCAATCTGGATCATTTGGGGCGCAGTGCAGGCCAATTCGACGAAGCCAAACTGCGCTGGGTGAATGCCCAGCATTTGAAGGCCATGGACGACGTAGCCTTGGCTGCCAAGGTCAAGCCTTTTGTAGTGAAGGCCGGCGTAGCAGAAAATTTGCTGGATGCGGATGACCGTTTGGTGCGTATCTGTGCGTTGTTCAAAGACCGCTGCGAAATCTTGGTGGATCTGGCCAACTGGGCCAAGCTGTTCTATGTAGATTGCTTAGAGCGCAATGCGGATGACTACGCCAAGCACGTGACTGAAGCGGCCAATCCCATCTTGGACGCCTTTGCTGCAGTCATGGAAACTGTGGAATGGAGCAGAGAGGCTATTGCGGCCAGCATTAAGGAAGTGCTGAAAGCGCAAGGCATCAAAATGCCTGTTTTGGCGATGCCTGTGCGGGTATTGACACTGGGTACTGCACACACGCCATCGGTGGATGCGGTGCTGGAATTGCTGGGGCGTGAAAAAATCCTCGCGCGTTTGAAAAACCGCTAAAAACCTGTCTATAATTCGAGGCTCTGCACGATGCAATCAATAAATAAATTGCTTGCATTGTCAAGGGGGTATAGCTCAGCTGGGAGAGTGCTTGCATGGCATGCAAGAGG
>NZ_DLTI01000010.1:0-13354 GCF_002501455.1 Comamonas sp. UBA7840
GTTCTGCGTGGAAATCAACACGTGTTTGGGTAGATGAAGTCGAGCGCCTGTATCCAGGTACATCGAGGTGGTTCTATACGCCAGTTTGGTATCTTTTGGAAGAAACAGAGTTCTATCCATCAGAGATTTATGAATGCGCTAAGCAGCTGCCACATGATGAGTTGGCGGAATATCTTTTGTCGGGAGAGGGATTGGAGGAATCAGCTGCGTTGATGCTTTCTGAGTTGACGATGCAAGTGCCTTGGCTTCTTGCGGTGAAGCCATCTCCAGAGGCTTTGGGCGCTATGGCGTGTGCGATGCGCAGAGCTGAGCTAGCAGGTCAGATGCCAATCTTTAGACGAGCTGGAATAGGTATGTTGTGGCTGCTGGATAGACTAATACTGAAGGAGCCCTTACCCGTTAGAGAGTGTTTGCGAGAGCTGCGGAAAATCGTCAAAGAAAAATTTGATAAACAGGTCTATCCGATGGGCGGTCTGATGCGCTCTCCTCCAAAGAGGAGGGACTTGGAGGAATTCTCAAAAAGAGTGAAGCTCTTGAAAGCAGCGGAAAAAGCTTTTGACAAATGCGATATGGAAAAGGGGGAATCACTGATTGATCAAGCGTTTTCGATAAAGTGAATTGCACCGTTCCGGCTCTCTTGGTGGTTTAAAATTGTCTAAAAAGCACTGGTCGATTCAAGCCGCTCTTTTGCCAGTTGGGTGCCTGCTGCCAGCGCTTTCAGCTTTCGCCATGCCACGTCCCTTCCCATGGGCGCTAGGCCGCAATTGGTGCATGGGAACAGGCGTTCCTTGGGAACAAACTCCAGCGCACGGGCGATAGTGTCGGCCACTTCCTCGGGTGTTTCGACCACATCGCTGGCCACATCGATCACGCCGACCAACACATCTTTGCCTGCCAGCAGTTTCATCAGATCAGGTGGCACGTGGGAGTTGATGCATTCCAGGCTCACCTGGTCAATGCTGCTGCGGGCCAGTGCAGGGAATACGGTCTCGTACTGGCGCCATTCATCGCCCAGCGTGCTCTTCCAGTCGGTATTGGCCTTGATGCCGTAGCCATAGCAGATGTGCACAGCCGTCGTGCAGTTCAAGCCTTTCACTGCACGTTCTAGCGCTTGCACGCCCCAGTCGGCAGCATCTTTCATGTAGACATTGAATGCGGGCTCATCGAACTGGATGATATCGACGCCATCGGCCTGTAGTGCCAGCGCCTCCTGGTTGAGCAGCTCGGCAAAGGCAAAGGCCATCTTGACCTTGTCGCCGTAAAAGCGGTCGGCCACAGTGTCGATGATGGTCATGGGTCCGGGCAGGGTGAACTTGAGCTTTTTCTTGGTGTGTGCCCGTGCCAGTTGGGCTTCAAACCCATGTACGCGGCCTTTGAGGCGCAGAGCTGAGACCACCTGCGGCACCATGGCGTCGTAGCGGTTGTTGCGGATGCCCATGGTCACCTTGTTGTCGAAGTCAATGCCTTCGACCTTTTCGAGAAAGCCGTGCACAAAGTGCTGGCGCGACTGCTCGCCGTCGCACACGATGTCTAGGCCCGCGTCTTCCTGCGCCTTGATCCACAGCAAAGTAGCGTCTGCCTTGGCCTGCAGCAGGGCATCGCCCTCTGCTTTCCACTTGGGCCAGAGTTTGTTGGTTTCCGCAAGCCATTCGGGTTTGGGCAGGCTGCCAGCAATAGATGTCTCAAACATAAGGATTCCTTTTAAAAATGGGGGGCTCACCGCAAGGCCGTATGCCTGTACGGTGAGTGCGACAGGAGTTCTTAAGCGGCCACTGCTTCCAAGTCAGCGCAGGTCGTCGCGCGGCATGCCAGCTCAATCATTGGCAATCCCTTTTCAACGGCTAATTGGGCTCGCTCAAGCAGAGCATCATTGCGAAGGCTGCCGTCCGCAAAATCAGTGTCCGTCGCATAAACGCCTAAAGGCAAAGTGCGCGCTTGAAAAAAGCTGAATAAAGGGCGCAACTGGTGATCAATCATCAACGCGTGACGCTGACTGCCGCCAGTGGCTGCCAGCAAGATAGGCTTATCGACCAGTGCATCCTGTTTAATAAAGTCGAAAAAATGCTTGAACATGCCTGTGTAGGAGCCACGAAAGACAGGGGTAGCCACAATCAGGATGTCTGCCTGCTCCACGGCAGCAAGTTCTTGCTCCAGCAAGCTTGGCAATTGCGTGCGAAATGTCGTTCCTGCCAATTGCGGGACACGTTGCCCGATGCTGATCAGACGTACATCGCACGGTACCGCCTTAGCAACCAGACTGAGCAAATGCTTGGCCAAAACAGTGGACTTGGAGCTTTGCTGCAGCCCGCCAGAGACTGCAACTAAACGCAGTGGGCGCATGATTTTTCTTTCATGAAATTGCATCCAACAATCACAACCATGAGATGTAGAACCATTAAATCTGGACATGCGCAGACCATTGCTCAAGCACTTTTTGGTAGGGTTTGATAAACCATTCTTCCGTCAGCTTGCCCTGGCTCACAGCCAATTGGTTACGCTCTTCGCGATCGTAGAAAATCCGTGTCAATGAGTGGTCGGTATTCCTCAAGCTAGGCTGAAAACGAATGGCTGCTGGTGCATTGGCGTTATAAATCTCTGGGCGGTAGATTTTCTGAAACGTTTCCATGACGCTAATTGCAGCAATGATTTCCATATTTGAATAATCTGCCAGCAGGTCGCCAATAAAATAAAATGCCAGTGGGGCAACACTGTTTGCAGGCATGAAGTAGCGAACGTTCAGGCCCATCTTGGCGAAATAATTATCGGTAATTGAAAGTTGGTCTTGTTTGTACTCAACGCCCAGTACAGGGTGGGTTACACCTGTCTGGTAGTAGGTTTTTTCAGCTGCAATGCTCAGGCAGATCAGCGGGCTATTTTTGAAATTTTCTTTGTAGGCGCTTGATTCGAGAAAGTGCTTGAACAGCTTGCCATGCAATTCGCCAAAGCCCTCCGGCTCGCTAAACTGAATTTTGTTTTTGTTATGATTTTTCAATACAACGCTGAAATCATAGTCTCGAACGTATGAAGAAAAGCTGTTACCGCCGCTTCCTTCGATGTACTTACCTGTTTGATTGTCGAAAATATTTGTTTTCAATATTTCAATCAATGGAAGCTGATTCTTAAGCGGTTTCCGATTGATTTTCAGATCAGCAGAGATAATCTCTAATTCAATCGCATAGCGATCTCCATTCGGATTATCCAAATAGGCCAAGCTATTGAACCGATTGTTCATCATCTTGATGGTGCGTCGCAAATTTTCTTTGCGATTTTCGCCACGCGCCAAATTGGCAAAATTGGTCGTCAGGCGAGTCTTTTCAGAGGGTTGATAGTCCTCATCAAAAATTAATTTATCAATGCTGAAAGTAAATTCGGGGCACAAGGAGCTATTGCCCGCTACATCAATGCCATTAGGAGAAAGAGAACGACTCAGAGACATACAAACTTTCAAAAAAAGCACCACAACTGGGACAGGGCGGTGCCTAGGAATGCATGAATGCTATGAAGAGTACATCTTGAAGTAAAACGAGTTTTTTTCAGTGTGACTTGAGGTAAGCTAATGTTGTTGAGTTTTCGTACCCAAAGACTGCCGTGATCCTCTCCCCGTTTTTAGAGCTGCGTCACCTGCGGACACTCTCTGCCCTGCATGAAACCGGCAGCTTGGCTCGTGCTGCGCAGCTGCTGAATGTGACCCAATCCGCCCTCTCCCATCAGATCAAATTTCTGGAAGAGCGCTATGGCAGCCCCTTGTTTGAGCGCAAGTCCGTCCCCCTAAAATTCAGTGCCATTGGCGAACGCATCCTGGAGCTGGGCGCAAAAATACTGCCCGAGGTTGAACAAGCCGAACGCGATTTGCTGCGCTTATCGCAAGGTGGAGGTGGCACGCTGCGCATTGTGGTGGAGTGCCATACCTGCTTTGACTGGCTGATGCCCGCCATGGATGTGTTCCGCCAGCGTTGGCCTGATGTGGAGTTGGACATCGTCTCTGGCTTTCACCCCGACCCTGTGGCACTGATTCTGCAAAACCGTGCAGAAGTCGCCATCGTGGGAGAGCCCGATGACAACGACCCCGTGATCTACCATCCGTTGTTCCGCTATGAAATGCTGGCTCTCATAGCCAAGCACCACCATTTGGCGGAGCGCAGCTACTTGGAGGCTCAGGACTTTGCGGATGAAGTGCTTATCAGCTACCCGATTCCAGATGACATGCTGGACATCATGCGGCAAGTGCTGATGCCTGCCGGAGTCACCCCCGCAGGCCGTCGCACCAGTGAACTGACCGTTGCCATGTTGCAATTGGTCGCGAGTGGCCGCGGTATTGCCACATTACCGATGTGGACAGTGCAAAGTTATCTGGACAAAGGTTATGTCACTGCCAAGCCAGTGAGCAAACAAGGACTGCATGCGCACTTGTACATGGCCAGCACACCAGAAGTTGCGCAACGTCCATGGATGGCTGATTTCGTGCGTATTACCCGCGAAAGCACATTCAAAACACTACCGGGGATCGAATTGCTGTAGATCTGCTGCACCATGCGATGGTCGAGTCAGACTTCAGAACCTATGGCAGAGAGTCAGGAATAGCGCTTTTCCAGCGAATCCCAGAAGTCCTTGTTCACCAGGCGTTGGCGCTCTAGGAACGGGGCGACGATGGCGGGGTCTTCATCCACTTTATGCTCATCGCGCAGCAGGGTTAGGCACTTTTGCATGCCAGCCACTGCACCTTGCAGGGCGGCGTTGGCGTACAGCACAAAGCCAAAGCCAAGCTGTCCGAGCTCATCGGCGTTGAGGATGGGGGTCTTGCCACCGATGACCATGTTCATCAACTGGGGTGCCTGCAGGCGCTGGGGCAGGGCGCGCACTTCTTCGGCCTGGGTGACGGCTTCGACGAACAGAATGTCGGCACCAGCTTCTTGAAACGCTTGGGCGCGTTCGATAGCGGCTTCAAAGCCGTGAACGGCTGCGGCATCGGTGCGGGCCATGATGAGGGTGCCGCTGTCGCGGCGGGCATCCACCGCAGCGTGGATCTTGCCCAGCATTTCGCTGGTTTCAATGACTTGCTTGCCGTTGAAGTGGCCGCAGCGTTTGGGTGAGACCTGGTCTTCCAGCTGAATGCAGTCGGCACCTGCGCGCTCAAGCGTGCGCACGGCGTGGTAGGTGTTGACGGCATTGCCGAATCCGGTGTCTGCATCGACTAACAGCGGCACTTCCACGGCTTCACGGATGCGCGCCGTGTGGTCAGCGATATCGGTCAGACCCATAAAACCTTGGTCGGGCATGCCAAACCACATATTGGTCACGCCTGCACCGGTGACGTAAATCGCTTCAAAGCCTAAATCTGCGATTAGTTTGGCGGACATGGCGTTGAAAGCGCCGGGAACGATGACACCGCGGCGTGCGTCAGCCAGGGCTTTGAGTTGTTGCTTGGGGTTCATGATATGTCTCTTTAATTTAATAGCGGCTAGCGCTTATGCATCAAGCGCTACAGCCTGTTTTGTTTGTTATTTGGCTTCCAGCACCAATGCGGGCACACGTATCGCGCCTTCCATCAAAATGCGCGCACTGCGGCTCATCAAGGCCTTGGTGACTTGCCATTGACCGTCAACGAGTTGCGCTTCTGCACCCACACGCAGCGTGCCGCTTGGGTGGCCAAAGCGAACGGCACGGCGTTCGCCACCGCCCGCTGCCAGATTGACCAGTGTGCCGGGAATGGCTGCTGCTGTGCCGATAGCCACGGCGGCCGTACCCATCATGGCGTGGTGCAGCTTACCCATGGAGAGAGCTCGTACGACCAAGTCTATGTCCTGTGCGGCAATAGCCTTGCCGCTGGATGCGGTGTAGCTCTGGGCTGGTGCGACGAAGGCAATTTTGGGTGTGTGCTGGCGCGTGGCTGCCTCGCTCAGGTGTTTGATCAAACCCATACGAATCGCACCGTGGGAGCGGATGGTTTCAAACTTGGTCAGCGCTTCGGCGTCGTTGTTGATGTCGTCTTGCAGCTCACAGCCGGTGTAGCCCAGGTCTTTGGCGTTCAGGAAGATGGTGGGTATACCTGCGTTAATCATGGTCACAGCAAAGCTGCCAACACCAGGAACGTCGAGTTGATCGACCAGATTGCCTGTCAGGAACATCGAGCCACCGTCGTCGCCATCGTCAGCGGGGTCCAGAAATTCCAGTGCGACTTCAGCTGCAGCGAAAGTTACTCCGTCCAGCTCAAAGTCGCCGGTTTCCTGCACTTGGTCATCGGTGATCGGCACATGGGCCACGATGGTCTTGCCAATATTGGCCTGCCAGATGCGGATGATGGCGGTGCCGTTTTGTGGAATACGGGCTGCGTCAATCAAGCCCATATGGATGGCACAAGGGCCGACAGCCGCGCTCAGGTTTCCGCAGTTACCGCTCCAGTCCACAAATGCCTTGTCGATAGCGACCTGGCCAAACACGTAGTCCACATCGTGGTCGGCGCGCGTGCTGCGGCTCAGGATCACGCCTTTGCTGGTGGACGACGATGCATTGCCCATGCCGTCAATTTGCTTGCCATAGGGATCAGGGCTACCCAGAGTGCGCAAAAAAATGGCGTCGCGCACAGGGCCGGGCTGCTGTGCTGCTTCGGGCAAGTCCTGCAGTTTAAAGAACACCCCTTTGCTGGTGCCGCCACGCAGATAGGTGGCTGGAATCTTGATTTGCGGTGCAAACCGCTGGTTGTCACTCATGGTTGTCTCTGGCGTTAGGGTCGTTATCCAAGAGTGAGTAGCCATCGTCTTTGATAGCTACCCGTGCTAATTAAACCTGGGCTTCAAGCTCTTTTTGTTCAGAGTTCTTAGCCAGAAAGTCTTGTGCAAATCGTTGCAGCACGCCGCCAGCCTCATAAATGCTGACTTCTTCTGCTGTATCCAAGCGGCAACTCACAGGCACTTCGGTGCGGGCGCCAGTTTGGCGGTAGATGTGCAGCATCAGCTCGGCACCCGGTTTGCGCGTACCAATCACGTCATAGGTTTCGGTGCCATCCAGACCCAACGTCAAGCGAGTGGTGCCGGGCAGAAATTCCAGAGGCAGCACGCCCATACCGATCAGGTTGGTGCGGTGAATGCGCTCAAAACCTTCGGCCACGATCGCTTCTACACCCGCCAGACGCACCCCCTTGGCGGCCCAGTCGCGGCTCGAGCCCTGGCCATAGTCGGCGCCGGCAATGATGATCAGGGGCTGCTTGCGCTCCATATAAGTTTCGATGGCTTCCCACATGCGCATGGTCTTGCCTTCGGGCTCCACACGGGCCAGAGACCCCTGGCGCACTTTGCCGTTGTTGTCCACCACCATTTCATTGAACAACTTGGGATTGGCAAACGTGGCGCGTTGGGCGGTGAGGTGGTCGCCGCGGTGGGTAGCGTAGGAGTTGAAGTCCTCTTCGGGCAGACCCATCTTGTGCAGGTACTCACCTGCGGCCGAGTCCATCATGATGGCATTCGATGGCGACAGGTGATCGGTGGTGATGTTGTCAGGCAGGATGGCCAGCGGGCGCATCCCGCGCAGCGTGCGCTCTCCTGCCAAAGCACCTTCCCAGTAGGGTGGGCGGCGTATGTAGGTCGATTGCGCGCGCCAGTCGTACAGTGCTTTTTCCTTGGCGCCGTTGTCCGCCTGGATGGTGAACATGGGCTCATAGACAGCGCGGAACTGTTCGGGCTTGACGGCGGCCTTGGCTACGCGGTCAATCTCGTCATCGCTGGGCCAGATGTCCTTGAGGCGAATTTCGCGCCCCTGGAAAACACCGAGCACATCGTTTTCGATATCGAAGCGAATGGTGCCGGCAATCGCATAGGCGACCACCAGGGGGGGGGACGCCAGGAAGGCCTGCTTGGCGTAGGGGTGGATGCGGCCGTCAAAGTTGCGGTTGCCAGAGAGTACGGCCGTGGTGTAGAGGTCGCGATCAATGATCTCTTGCTGAATGGCAGGGTCGAGCGCGCCGCTCATGCCGTTGCAAGTGGTGCAGGCGAACGCCACCACGCCAAAGCCCAGAGCTTCGAGGTCATGCAGCAGGCCAGCCTGCTGCAGGTACAGCGGCACGGTCTTGGAGCCGGGGGCCAGCGACGACTTGACCCAGGGCTTGCGCATCAAGCCCAGGTTGCGGGCGTTGCGTGCCAGCAAACCGGCAGCGATCACGTTGCGCGGGTTGCTGGTGTTGGTGCAACTGGTGATTGCCGCGATGATGACGGCGCCATCGGGCATCTGATCCTCTTGCTCAGTCCATTCACCGGCAATGCCCTTAGCGGCCAGATCGCTGGTGGCCAGGCGGGCGTGCGGGTTGGAGGGGCCTGCCATATTCCGCACTACGCTGGACAGGTCGAACTGCAGCGTGCGCTCGTAGACGGCGTTTTTCAGCGCATCTGCCCACAGACCGGACTGCTTGGCATAGGTTTCGACCAGCTGAACTTGGGCAGGCTCGCGGCCAGTGAGGCGCAGGTAGTCAATGGTTTGCTCATCGATGGCGAACATGGCAGCCGTCGCGCCATATTCGGGCGCCATATTGGAGATGGTGGCGCGGTCGCCAATGGAGAGGCTGCGGGCGCCTTCACCAAAGAACTCCAGATACGCGCCCACCACTTTTTGCTGGCGCAGGAACTGGGTCAGGGCCAGCACGATATCGGTGGCGGTAATGCCCTCTGGGCGCTTGCCGCTCAGCTGCACGCCAATGATCTCGGGCAGGCGCATCCACGATGCACGGCCCAGCATGACATTTTCGGCTTCGAGGCCGCCCACGCCGACAGCGATCACGCCCAGTGCATCCACATGCGGGGTGTGGCTGTCCGTGCCGACCAGCGTATCTGGATATGCTTCACCATTGATAGCATGGATCACAGGGCTCATGCGCTCCAGATTGATCTGGTGCATGATGCCGTTACCTGGTGGAATCACTTCCACATTCTTGAACGAGCGCTTGCACCAGTCGATGAAGTGAAAGCGGTCTTCGTTACGTCGGTCTTCGATGGCGCGGTTTTTCTGGAAGGCATCGGGGTCGAATCCGCCGCACTCTACTGCCAGCGAGTGGTCCACTATCAATTGCACGGGAACGACAGGGTTGACGGCAGCAGGGTCGCCGCCCTGGTCGGCAATGGCGTCACGCAGACCGGCCAGATCGACCAGCGCTGTCTGGCCCAGGATGTCGTGGCAGACCACGCGCGCCGGGAACCAGGGAAAGTCGCGCTCGCGCTTGCGTTGCACGATCTGGGTCAAACATTCGGTGAGGATGGCTGGCTCGCAGCGGCGCACCAGGTTTTCGGCATGCACACGGCTGGTATAGGGCAATGTGGCCCAAGCCCCGGGCTGAATTGCTTCGACAGCAGCTTGCGCATCGAAGTAATGCAAAGCCGTGCCGGGCAGTAATTTGCGGTAGACGTTGTGGGTGTTGTGCGTACTCATTTTTCTATCTTGTGACAGGCTTAGTCAGCAAAAGCAGCGCTGTGCTGGTCTGAAATAGCAGGGGTGTATGACGGGCGGGGACCCATTGCCAGTTGCAAGCGTGCTTGTGCAATCGCATAGACGCGCTGTGTCAGTTCAGTGCAGGATGTGCTGCTCTTGTGCCCGATCTCATTCAGGTGCTGTGCCAGAACTTGGCATAGCTGCTGGGCCTCTGCCTCCTGTGCGGCAGTGAGGCAAGTCACCGTCATTCCACGGCGGGGCTGTGCTGTGAGCAGACCCTCATGGCACAGCAGCTTCATGGCTTCGCGCACAGGGGTGCGACTCACGCCAAATTCCAGAGCCAACGCGCCATCGTTGATATCGCTGCCTGGCAGCATCTGATGGCTCAGAATGCGCTCGCGCAATTTGTCAGCTATGGCGATACACAGTGAGTGGGCCTGCAGGGTTTGGATAGTCATGGCGTGGGGCAGGGTGAGGTTTTACTGGCGCTCTTCAATCGGCACAAAGCGCAGATCGTCAGGGCCGGTGTAGTTGGCACTGGGGCGAATGATCTTGTTGTCCTGGCGCTGCTCGATGATGTGGGCCGCCCAGCCACTGGTGCGGGCAATCACGAACAAGGGCGTGAACATGGCGGTGGGCACGCCCATCATGTGGTAGCTCACGGCGCTGAACCAGTCGAGGTTGGGGAACATGTTCTTGACTTCCCACATCACGGCCTCCAAGCGCGCAGCGATGTCGTACATCTTGGTGCTGCCAGCTTCATCCGACAGCTGCTTGGCCACGCCTTTTATGACCACATTGCGCGGGTCGCTCACGGTGTAGACGGGGTGACCAAAGCCAATCACGACCTCTTTGGCTTCTACGCGGCGACGGATGTCGGCCTCAGCTTCGTCGGGGTTGTCATAGCGCTTCTGGATTTCAAACGCCACCTCATTGGCACCGCCATGCTTGGGGCCGCGTAGCGCGCCAATCGCGCCGGTGATGGCGGAGTACATATCGCTGCCGGTGCCTGCAACCACGCGGGCCGTGAAGGTGGATGCGTTGAATTCGTGCTCGGCGTACAGATTCAGCGAAGTGTGCATGGCGCGTACCCAGCTATCCGAAGGCTTGGCACCGTGCAGCAGGTGGAGGAAGTGGCCGCCGATGGAGTCGTCATCAGTCTCCACCTCAATGCGGCGGCCCGAGTTGCTGAAGTGGTACCAGTACAGCAGCATGGAGCCCAGCGATGCCATCAGGCGATCGGCAATATCACGGGCACCGGGCAAGTTGTGGTCGTCTTTCTCGGGCAGGGCGCAACCCAGGGTCGAGACGCCGGTGCGCATGACATCCATGGGGTGGCTGGCGGCGGGCAGTTGCTCCAGTGCCGTCTTCACACTGGTGGGCAGACCGCGCAGTGCCTTGAGTTTGTTCTTGTAAGCCTTCAGTTCAGCGCGCGTGGGCAGCTTTCCATGCACCAGCAGGTGGGCGATTTCTTCAAATTCGCAGACCTCGGCAATGTCCAGAATGTCGTAGCCGCGGTAATGCAGGTCATTACCGGTCTTACCCACGGTGCACAGCGCTGTATTACCGGCCGTCACTCCCGACAGGGCCACGGACTTTTTGGGCTTGAACGTGCCTGTGACAGCTGAATTGTTGGCTTGGACTGTGGGTTCGGCCACGATGCTCATACGGGTCTCCTTGGGTAGTTATGGATGGCAATCAAAAGCGCTTATGGGCTTTCTGGTCTGCCATACTTCGCAATCTACGCAATTGAATTGCACCGAGATAGCACTGAATTAGCGAAACATTGCGAAGAAGAATTCGCTAGATTGCAAATTTTGCGAATTTCTCTATCCATAAAACAGGGAGACGGTGAGATGGCCAAAACTTTCATGGGGGTACGGCTGCGCAGCCTGCGTGCCGAGCGCGGCATGACGCAAGCTGCGCTGGCGCAAGCTCTGGATCTATCGCCCAGCTACCTCAATCAGATTGAGCAGGATCAACGCCCGCTTACCGTGGCTGTGCTGCTCAAGATCCACAAGGCGCTGGGTGTGGACATCCAGCAGTTTTCGGAAGACGAAGAGGCGCGCCTGCTGGCGCAGTTGCGCGATGCCATAGCAGCCATGCCGCAAGAAAGTGGTGGCGTGCCGCTGCCCGAGCTGCGTGAAGTCGCCTCCAAGCTGCCGCAGCTAGCAAAGGCGCTGCTGGCTATGCACCAGCGCCATCTGGCCGATACCGAGCGACTGGAGGCCTTGACGGTCCGCATGGGCGATGACCGCGCTGAAATGGATGAAGGCCAACTCCTGCTGGCCCATGCTCCGCGCCAAATGCCTTTCGAAGCCGTGCGTGACTTCTTTTTTGCCCATCGCAACTATTTTGATGCCCTGGACCGGACCGCAGAAAACCTGGCGATACAGGCCCAAGCTCAAATCAACGCTGAAGGCGGTACGCTGCAGGAGTGGCTGAAATATCGGCTGCAAGCCAAGCACCAAGTTCTGGTGCTGCGAGATGGCCACAGCAGCATGAGTGGGGAACATCGTCACCGCCACTTTGATCCAGCGTCGCGAACGCTTTATGTCACGCCGCAGCTGCGCCCGGCCCAGCAAGCCTTTCAATTGGCCACACAACTGGCCTTGCTGGAGTTTGACACCTTGATTGAGGAGCAGCTGCGGTCAACGCATTGGCAGGATGAGGCCACGCGGCGCCTGGCACGCATGGGGCTTGCCAACTATGTGGCAGGTGCCTTCGTGTTGCCCTATGACGAGTTTTTGCAGACTGCGGAGAACTTGCACTACGACATCGATTTGGTGGGCCAGCGCTTTGGGGTGGGATTTGAAACCGTATGCCACCGCCTCTCCACCTTGCAACGGGCAGAGGCACCTGGCATCCCTTTTTTCTTTGTGCGCGTGGACCGGGCAGGCAACATCAGCAAGCGTCAATCAGCTACGCATTTTCACTTCTCCAAAACCGGCGGTACCTGCCCGCTCTGGATCGTGTATGAGGCATTTACCCAGCCGGGGCGCATCGTGCCGCAACTGGCCGCTATGCCCGATGGCCGCGTCTACCTCTGGGTGGCACGCACCATCAGCCATGTCGGCCACGGCTGGGGAGCACCCGGCAAGACGTTCTCGATTGGCCTGGGCTGCGACCTGCAACATGCCGCTCGGCTCGTCTATTCCAAGGGGCTGGATTTGCGTCATGTGGATGCCGCAGCACCTATAGGCATGGGCTGCAAGGTTTGTGAACGCAGCGCCTGCCCGCAACGGGCCTTCCCTTTTGTGGGCAAAGCCTTACGGGTCAATGAAAATGAAAGTGGTTTTGTGCCTTACGGATAGTGCATTGGTAAAGTGGCTTGGTCGAGGTCATGTTGCATTTGCGTTCCTGCTCACAACTCAGGCTTTGTCCCGAAAGCTCCGCCAAGGCGGTAAGCCATGTAATACGAAGTGAGTAAATGACCGGAGAGAATCCGGGTATGACTTACACCGAGCTGTAGATTTGCATGAGCGACTTGTGTATCACCAAGGTACTCTCTAGCACTCGGCCTGGTTGGGGTGGTTTGCGTATCTCCATTTGTAAATCCGTCAGTGACAGTCGATGCGCGGGGAGCTCCGGTGCACTGGTTCAACCACTGCAGGCTGCTGGAATCCATAGGGCATATACCGCCAGCGGAAGCTGAGGCAAACTACTGGCGGCAAGTTGCCAATACCGTGCAGGCTAACGCCTGCACTTCAACAAACTAGCCTCCATCAAACCCGGTGTGATTCAGTCGTCGATCACATTGAGCAGTCGAATGCTGCGCTCATCCGCTTGAGGACGAAGCTAGGCATACTTCATCAAGTAGCTACCTAGTCATAGGGATCGACAAAGATGAGCATGTGCAGCACCGCTTCGAACAATCCAGCGGCAAAACAGCATAGTCCAGCTGTTGTCTACCTCGATTTCGATGGTGTGTTGATTTCCACGCAGA
>NZ_DLTI01000038.1:0-18944 GCF_002501455.1 Comamonas sp. UBA7840
TCAAAACCCGGGGCGGTTCAAACCACCCCGCGGGCGAGCCCTCCCTTGTCCTACAGCCGTGTGCCTCACGTACTGACCATGCTGCTGCAATGTGCTTGCTACAAACAACGCACCAACCATCTCTAACGGCACCTGTCTGCCCCTCTTTGCAAAGTGAGCCCCATGCCAACGACTGCACTGCGCCGCACTGCCTCCCCCCCCTCTGCCCAACGCAGCACCTCCCCCAAAACCACGGCCTCGCAAGCCAAGCGCACGGCGATTGCCAAAGCACAGGCCGTTGCACCGGATATACCTGCGCACATTGGCAGCACACCAGCCACCACGTTTCGCGGTGATCCGGATCTGTTTGGCCAGCTGGTGCAAGACCATGACCGCCACCGGGCACTGCTGGCCATGATTGGAGAGACCGTGGGCGCATCGCCGGAGCGGAAAAAACTCTTCCAAGAACTGGCGCTGGAACTCAAAAGCCATGCCGCTGCCGAGGAGCAGGCCCTGTGGTCCACCGTGATGCGCAACCCGCAGACCACCGACGACGCGCGCCATGCCGTGAGCGAGCACAAGTCCATCGATGACATGTTGGCCGATCTGGCCGCGCGCGACATGGCCTCTGCGGCGTGGATGCGCCACTTTGCCGCTTTGCGGGAGGTGTATCTGCACCACATCCGCGAAGAAGAGCAAGAGCAATTCGTGGCCGCGCAAAAGCACCTGTCACCCACCGATGTGCGCTACCTCCACACGGTTTTTAACCGTCGCAAAAAAGCCGAAAAGGCCAGCACAAAGATCGAGAAAAAAATTAAACTCAAAAAGTAAATTCAAAACAATCTCTGGCACAAAAAAGCCGCTTGCAGGCAAACCCCGCAAGCGGCTTTTTTTATAGGGCCAACTCAGGCTTTGGTGCGGCGCGTGCGCACCGCCGCAGCCAGCTGCTGCAGCACCGGAATGGTCTGCGCCATGCTGATACAGGCATCGGTCAGCGACACGCCATAGGCCAAATCCTGGCCTTCCACAATGTCTTGGCGGCCTTCGCTCAAATGGCTTTCAATCATCACCCCGGTAATGCGCTGGTCACCGGCGGCAATCTGCTGCGCCACATCGGCCGCCACATCGATTTGGCGGCGGTGTTGTTTGCTGCTGTTGGCGTGTGACATGTCCACCATCACCTGCGGACGCAGGCCCGACTTTTCCAGCAGCTCACAGGCCGCTTGCACATCGGCAGCGCTGTAGTTGGGCTGCTTGCCGCCCCGCAAAATCACGTGACAGTCTTGGTTGCCACGGGTTTCAAAAATCGCGCTTTGGCCCATCTTGGTCATGCCCATGAAGGCATGACTCGATTGCGCGGCCACGATCGCATCGCTGGCCACCTTCACGCCACCATCCGTGCCATTTTTAAAGCCCACCGGGCAGCTCAGGCCGCTGGCCAGCTGGCGGTGACTCTGGCTTTCGGTGGTGCGCGCACCAATGGCGCCCCAGCTGACCAAATCGCTGATGAATTGGGGCGAGAGCAGATCCAAAAACTCCGTGCCCGTGGGCAGGCCCAGCTCCAGCACCTCCAGCAGCAGCTGACGCGCCAGCTTCAGACCTTCGTTGACGTTGAAGCTGCCATCGCGGTATGGGTCGTTGATGTACCCCTTCCAGCCCACGGTGGTGCGTGGCTTTTCAAAGTACACGCGCATCACGATCAGCAGGTCGTCCTGCAGCGCATCGGCCTGCGCCTTGAGCTGGCGCGCGTATTCCATGGCCTGCGCATGATCGTGGATAGAGCAAGGCCCCACCACCACGACCAGACGGTCATCTTCCCCATGCAGCACGCGCGAGATGGCGCGGCGACTGCTTTCCACCAGCCCCAGAGCCTGCTCCGTGGCAGGCAGCCACTCCTCCAGCAAAGCGGGGGTGAGCAGCGGGCGCACGGTCTTAATGCGGGTGTCGTCAATGCGGGTCTTGTCCAGCGTGGACAAGGCCGCAGGCTTGGTCAGAGAGGGCGAAGAAGTCATCCCGCCATTGTCGCTGTCTGGCCACAAAGCTGCCAGTTCCAGGGTTAGGCGCCGCCCACACCTGTCTCCAAATCCCAAAACAATAGCTATCAGTGCTTGACAGCTAAGCGCTAGCGGCCAATTTAAGCCATGGCTACTGAGGGCACCGCCGCCGTTTCCTGCAACACGATATTGCCCACCGTTGCGCCATAGGTCTGCGCCACGCGCTTGCGTTGTTTGAGCACGGCTTTGTCTTTGCTCACCAGCAGGGCCTGGTGCTGGCTGGCCAGATCCAGAAAATGCTGGTCATCGGGGTCGGTGCAGGTAAAGCGGATTTTGGGCGCTTCGGCCACGTATTCCACAGCAGCATCGAATGCCGCCATCACGCCCTCGGGCGTCTTGCCGTAGAACGCCACACGCGGTGCAATCTGGCTGTAGTGCAGCACACGCTCCAGTTCAATGCGCTGGGTCTGGTCGGCAATCCAGCGCACCTGGCCCTGGGCGATGAGCTCCCGGATCGGCGGAATGTGCGGATCGTCAAAGATCAGCATGTCCAGCACCACGTTGGTATCCAGCACCATCGGGCGTGGCCACGACCCGGTGTAGCCCGCGTTGCAAGCGGGCCATTTCAGGACTATTTTCATGCTCAGCCCTTATCAGACTTGCGCTGATCGCTCTCATCTTTACGAGGCTTGACCGCTCCCTTGATCATCTCGAAGCAGAACAGGCGGCACTCGATGGGACCGTTCCACATGGGGGTGCGGCGCGATTCTTTGAGGCGCATTTTTCCGGGCAGCTTCAAATCGGGCGTGAGCATCCAGCCACTCCAGCCGCTGTAGTGCTTCTTCCAGTGGGTGGCCAGCTGGCTGAAGAACTCACCACCGTCTTCGGTTTGCGCTGTTTCGCGGCCCACGCGCTCGACCGCGTCCATGCGCTCTGCGGCATTGCGGCCAAAGCTGCCGGCAGCGGCAATACGCTCGCCGTACGGGGGGTTGAGCAGCATCATGCCCGGCTGCTCGCACGGAGGCATACGCTGCAGGGCGTCACCGCCACGCAGGTTCACGGTCTCGGCCACGCCGGCACGCTCGGCATTGCGCTGGGCAAAGTCCACCATGCGGTGCGAGACATCGGAGCCAAAAATCGGCACGGGGCTTTCATCCAAAATTTGGGCCTCGGCCTCATCCAGGATTTGCTCCCACACATGGCGCTGGAACGGCACCAGCTTTTCAAACGCAAAGCGGCGCAAGATGCCAGCGGGAATTTTTCGCGCAATCTGTGCCGCCTCAATCACTACCGTGCCAGAGCCACAGCAGGGGTCGTACAGCGGCTGTGGATTAGGGCCATGCGGGTTCCAGCCCGTGGCGGCAATCATGGCGGCGGCCAGGGTTTCCTTGAGCGGTGCATCGCCCTTGTCCTCGCGCCAGCCGCGCTTGAACAGCGCTTCGCCCGTGGTGTCCATGTACAGCGTGCAGGTGTCGGTGGTCAGGTGCATGTGCACACGCACGTCAGGGTGGTGGGTTTCCACACTGGGGCGCACGCCATTGCGCTTGGCGCGGAAGCGATCGGCAATCGCATCCTTGACCTTGAGGGCCGCAAAATTAAGGCTGGTCAGCGGACTGTGCTGGGCCGTCACCTCAATCTTGAAGGTCTCTTTGGGCGAGAACCAGATTTCCCAGGCCACCTCGCTGGCGGCGCGGTACAGATCATTCTCGCTGCGGTACTCGGTGAACGACAGCTCCACCAGCACCCGCTGGGCCAGACGGCTGTGCAGATTGAGCAGCATGGCGTCGCGCCACATCGCGCGCACCATGACACCGCCCCGGCCCGTGAGCACGTCATCCTTGCCCACGCCCGTAATAGCGCGCACTTCGTCGGCCAGAAAACCCTCAACGCCAGCGGCGCAGGGCAAAAACAAATGCAATTGGTTCATAGCAGGGGTCCAGCATACGCGAGCCGCCTCGCCGTGGTGTGGCTGCCGGCAGACTCCCGCTGAAAGCAAAAACGCAGCGTCAGCCGCTGCGTTCTCGATGGTGTTCTAGGCGGTAATTTTAAAGGGCCGTGCCGACCTGCGCTACTGCACAGGTATCAACCCGGCCCTTCAGCGTGCTTAGAGCGCCTTGCGCAGGTTCGCTGGCGCAATTTTGAGCGCCTCGCGGTACTTGGCCACGGTGCGGCGCGCGCATTCAATGCCTTGCTCCTTGAGCATCTCGGCAATCTGGCTGTCCGACAGCGGCTTTTTGGTGTTTTCGGCCGCCACGAACTGTTTGATCAAGGCACGCACCGCCGTGCTGGAGGCATTGCCGCCCGTCTCCGTGCCCAGCCCGGAACCAAAGAAGAATTTCAGCTCATAGGTGCCGTGCGGTGTGGCCATGTACTTGGCCGTGGTCACGCGGCTGATGGTCGATTCGTGCAAGCCCAGCTCATCGGCAATGTCGCGCAGTACCAGCGGGCGCATGGCCAACTCGCCATGTACGAAGAAGTTCTTTTGCCGGTCAACGATGGCCTTGGACACGCGCAAGATGGTGTCAAAGCGCTGCTGCACGTTCTTGATAAACCAGCGCGCCTCCTGCAGCCGCTGCTGCAGGCCGGCGTGCCCGTCGCTGCCCTTGTGGCTGCGCAGGGCGTTGGCGTACACATCGTGCACGCGCAGGCGCGGCATCACGTCCGGGTTGAGCTGCACGCTGAACTGCGCCAGACCGTCCGTACCCTTGCGCAGCAACTTCTTGACGATCACATCGGGCACGATGATGTGGCGCTCCACATCGGCAAAACGGCGCCCCGGTTTGGGCTCCAGCCGCGCAATCACACCCAGCGCGGCACGCACCTTGGCTTCGGGCAGGCCACAGGCCTGCATCAGTTTGCGCACATCGCGCCGCGCCAGCATGTCCAGCGGCTGCGCGCACACCTGCAGCGCCACCTCCAGCAGCTCGTCCCGCGGGTCCTCGCGGTGCAGGTGCAACAGCTGCAGGCGCAGGCATTCGGCCAGATCGCGTGCGCCCACGCCCACCGGCTCCAGCGACTGCAGCAGGCGCAGTGCTACGGTGAAGCGGTGCACCAGCTCGTCCAGCTGCTCCAGATCGTCGGTGCCAGCCAGCCCTTCAGCCAGCTCCTGCAGCGAATCTTCCAGGTAGCCGTCGTCGTTGAGGTTTTCGATCAGAAACCGCAGGGCGTAGCGGTCGAGCTCGGACAGGCGCAGCGACAGCGCCTGCTGGTGCAAAAAGTCGGTCAGCGACTCGTGGCTGCCCGCCAAGTCCAAGGCAGTGGGCGCATCGTCATCGTCGTTGCGCTGACCGCGTGCGGAGGCCTCACCGCCCCATTCACCCTCGTCGAAGGACGACATGTCCACGCTGCCGTCGCCTTCCCAGTCATTGGGCACATCGCTTTCCGGCGCTGAAAATTCTTGGTCTTTTTGGCCTTCAGCGCTTGCTGCGCCTGCGCTGTCAGCTATGGAATATGAAAATTCTTCCGCCGTGTCTGCATCCCCCTGCGGGGCGGTATTGGCACTGTCGAGGCCAAATTCTTCGCGCGGCGCATCCTCGGTCGCGATCTCGAGGAAAGGGTTGTCGTCGAGCATCTGCTCAACTTCTTGGGACAGCTCCAGCGTCGATAGCTGTAAGAGGCGAATGGATTGCTGCAGTTGCGGCGTAAGTGCTAAATGCTGTGAGACCCGCAGTGACAAACCTGGCTTCAACGCTGTACTCCCTCTGTGTGCTCTCTCGACCCTTGTTGTTTTTGATAACGCTGCTGAGGAGGGTTACATGCGGAAGTGCTCGCCGAGGTAGACCCGGCGCACATCCGGATTTTCGACAATCTCCTGCGGCGTTCCCTGTGCCAGCACCGTGCCATCGCTGATGATGAACGCGTGGTCACAAATGCCCAAGGTTTCACGCACGTTGTGGTCGGTAATCAGCACGCCGATGCCGCGCTCCTTGAGAAAGCCGATGATGCGCTGGATCTCGATCACCGCGATCGGGTCGATACCGGCAAAAGGCTCGTCCAGCAAGATAAAGCGTGGGTTGGTAGCCAGCGCCCGCGCGATCTCGACACGGCGGCGCTCACCGCCGGACAGCGCCAGCGAGGGCGACATGCGCAAATGCTCAACGCGCAGCTCTTGCAGCAACTTGCTCAGCTGAGCTTCAATCTCTGCCGACGACAGCGGCTTACCCGCTGCGTCTTTTTGCAGCTCCAGCACGGCACGCACGTTGTCTTCCACATTCAGCTTGCGAAAGATCGACGCTTCTTGCGGCAGGTACGACAGCCCCAGGCGCGAGCGCTGGTGGATGGGCATATTGCCCACCGAGTGCCCATCGATGAGCACATCCCCACCATCGCTGCGCACCAAGCCCACAATCATGTAAAACGACGTGGTTTTGCCAGCGCCATTGGGGCCCAGCAAGCCCACCACCTCACCTTTTTGTACCGTGATGGAGACGTCTTTGACCACCTTGCGGCTGCCGTACGACTTGGCCAGATGGCGGGCCTCCAGCTTGCTGGTGCCTGCGATGTCTTGGGTCTGCTCAGCCATTACTTTCCTTGCAAATTCAGGGTGCCGGAAGGCTGCAAGGGCTGCGCTGGGGCGGTCGAGGGTGATGGGGCAGCGGTGGCCTTGGGCGCCAAAATAGCGCGCACGCGGCCCCCGGAGCCAGCGGGTGCCGACGAGGGCTCATTGCTGCGCTTTTCACCATCCACGGTAAACACGTCGGTCAGATTGTTATAGGTGATGACGCTGCCCATGATGTCGTCGCTGAGCTTGCCACCGGTATAGCGGCGCAACTGTCCACGGCGAATCAGCTTCACATCATCGGTCTGGCCGTTGTACTCAATGACCTCGCCCTCGCCTTCGACAAACTCTTCGGGAGCGCCGGGCGCCGTGTCACGCTTTTGCCGGAAAAACGCACGCTTGCCGGGTTCTGCCTTGACCACGCCATGCTGGTAGCCCTGTGCATCTTGGCGCACATCCAGCTGCGCACCGCGCAACACGATCGAGCCCTTGGTCATCACCACATTGCCGGTGAACACACTGGTTTGCTTGAGCTCGTCATGGCGCAAGGCATCCGCTTCAATGTTCATGGGCTTGTCACGGTCAGCACGCTCGGCGTGCGCAATACCGGAAACGCCGACAAAGGCGGTCAACAAGAGGCAGGTGAGGAGTTTGGGTGTCATGTGGGCAGGGCACGTTTCTTGCAGCACATTGTAGTCATGCATGCTCGTTTTCCATGAAAAAAGCCCGCACAAGGCGGGCTTTGTGGCTGCGCAAGGGCTCGCAACCCTGTCTGCATCAGGCGTTGGCGCTTTGTGCAACCAAATGCTGCACCACATTCAGCACGTTGGCCATGCTGCCTGCGCGGGGGCCGTCGGTGTAATAGCGGCCTGCCACGCCCATGGAAGGCACGCCTTCCACGTCGTAGGCTTGCTGCAGCGCGGTAGCCTTGCGCACTTGGCTGGACACGTTGAACGAGTTGTAGATTTCCTTGAACTTGTTCACATCCACGCCTTGCTTGGCCACCCAGTTGAAGATGTCCTCATCCTTGGCCAGTTTGTTGCGCTCCACGTGAATGGCGCGGAATACCTTGACGTGCATGGCATCAAAGTTGTCCATGGCTTGCAGCGCAAAGTACAGCTTTTGCTGGGGTACAAAGCTGGCGTTGAACGCCACAGGCACGCGGCGCACGACCACGTTGGCCGGAGCTTTTTGCTTCCAGGCCGCAAAAGTGGGCTCAAAGTCGTTGCAGTGCGGGCAGCTGTACCAGAAGAACTCCACCACTTCCACCTTGCCTGCGGGGGCTTCGGTGGGTGCAGGCTTGGAAAGGCGCACATAGTCCTTGCCTTCCTTGGGGGCTGCTTGCTGCGCGAATGCAGTGTTGGCACCCCAAGCCAGGGAAGTTGCAGCAGTGGCTGCGGCCAAAGAGAACTGGCGGCGTTGCATCAAAGAGACTCCTTCACGAGATATGGTTGGTATTGAGCATAGGTCGCTCAAAAAGTTCATTGCTGCACGCGCACCAAGGCCGAATCCACCCCAGCGCCGTCCAATTTTTGCTTCAGCTGCTCCGCATCACCACGTTTGGCGAAAGGGCCCACGCGCACGCGGAACACCGGGCGTCCATTTTGCTCACGCTCACTGATGCGCGCTTCCCAGCCCAGCATCGCGAGTTTGGCACGCTGGGCATCCGCATCACCCTGGGTGCGGAATGCGCCAGCCTGGACAAAATAGCTAAATCCGTCCGAGCCAGCGTTGGCGGTGCTGGCGGCCGCCTTGGCTTCTGCCGCAGCTTTGGCATCAGAGGCTTTGACCTGCGCCTTGGCCAAATCACCCAGCGGGTCTGCCGTAGCCGCTGGCGGCTTGGCAACCGGGTCGACGGGGGGAATGGCGGCAGAAGTGCCAGGTGCTTCTGGCGCTGCCGCAGCAGGCGCCTGGGGCGCGCGCGAAGGCGAGCTGCCGTAGAGCGGCGAATTGGGGTCCCAACTGCGGTTGCGCTCCTGTTCGGTTTTCTCGATGTCGCGGTGCTCGCCCTTGTTGAGGAAAGGCACTGGCACTTTGGTGACGTACACCGCCACACCCAGCGCAATGCCCAAGCCCAAGATCAAACCAATGATGAGCCCCAAGATGGTGCCACCACGCTGCTGCTTACCCATAAAACCGCCTGTCACGTTGCTTGTTGTTTCGCTTACATGCGCTCGGGTGCGCTCACACCCAGCACAGCCAAGCCATTGTGCAGCACTTGCGCAGTCGCAGCGACCAGTGCCAGACGCGCCAGTTTCACGGCCTCGTCGTCCACCAAGATACGCTCTGCGTCGTAGTAGCTGTGGTAGGCGGAAGCCAAATCTCGCAAGTAGAAAGTGACGTCATGCGGGGCGTTGCCAGCGGCGGCGGCCGTCAGCATTTCGGGGTACTTGGCCAGCAGCAGCATCAACGCCTGGGCCTGCGGCCCTTCCAGCGCAGACAGATCCACATCCTTGAGCGCAGCCACACCAGCGCCACCAGCTTCTTGCCAGGCACGCAGCACCGAGCAAATGCGCGCATGCGCGTACTGCACGTAGTACACGGGGTTGTCGTTGTTCTGCGCCACGGCCAGGTCCACGTCGAAGGTGTACTCGGTATCGGGCTTGCGGCTGAGCAGGAAGAAGCGCACGGCGTCTTTGCTGGTCCACTCGATCAGGTCACGCAAGGTCACATAAGAGCCGGCGCGCTTGCTGATCTTCACTTCTTCGCCATTGCGCACCACACGCACCATGGTGTGCAACACGTAGTCGGGGTAACCCTGGGGGATGCCCACATTCGCGGCCTGCAGACCGGCGCGCACGCGGGCAATCGTGCCGTGGTGGTCCGTGCCCTGGATGTTCACCACCTTGCCGTAGCCACGCTGGAATTTCTGGATGTGGTAGGCCACATCGGGCAGGAAGTAGGTGTAGTGACCATCGGACTTGCGCATCACGCGGTCCTTGTCATCACCAAACTCGGTGGACTTGAGCCACAGCGCACCGTCTTGCTCATAGGTGTAGCCGCTGGCAATCAGGCGCTGCACCGTATCGGCCACGTGGCCGTTGGTGTAGAGGCTGGACTCGAGGTAGTACTCGTCAAACTTCAGGTTGAACGCCTGCAAGTCCTTGTCCTGCTCGTTGCGCAGATAGGCCACGGCAAAGTTGCGGATGTTTTCGTAGTCCTCGACGTCCCCGTTGGCGGTGAACTCGCGGTCATCGGCCTTCACGGTTTCCTTGGCCAGGAAAGCAGCCGCGATGTCGGCGATGTAGTCGCCGTTGTAGAAGTTCTTGGCCAGGGGGTTGTCGCTGTCGGTAGGCCAGCAATCGTCACCGGGCTTGAAGCCCTTGGCGCGCAACTGGGTGGACTTGGTCAGGGTATCAATCTGCACACCCGCGTCGTTGTAATAAAACTCGCGGTGCACCTTCCAGCCCTGGGTGGCATACAG
This sequence comes from Comamonas sp. UBA7840, assembly GCF_002501455.1. NCBI lineage: Bacteria > Pseudomonadati > Pseudomonadota > Betaproteobacteria > Burkholderiales > Comamonadaceae > Comamonas > Comamonas sp. UBA7840. The sequence continues at coordinate 9,896 of NZ_DLTI01000038.1, forward strand.
GTTGCTGATGGCATCGCCAATTGCGGCCTGGCGGCCATGGCCCACGTGCAGGGGGCCTGTGGGGTTAGCAGAGACAAACTCCACCAGGATGTTTTCACCACGGTCGGCCTGATAGCCAAACTGCTCGGCCTGGCCCAGCACTTCACGGATGATTTCTTGCTTGGCGGCGGGCTTGAGGCGAATGTTCAAAAAGCCGGGGCCTGCGATCTCAATCGCCTCCACCCACTGCTGAAAAGGTGCTGTGGCCATCAGGGCGGCTTGCAACTGCTCGCCCAGCGCACGGGGGTTGGCCTTCAGCGGCTTGGCCAGTTGCATGGCTGCCGTACAAGCGAAATCGCCATGGGCTGCCACTTTGGGGTTTTCAAACGCAGCGCGTGCGCCGGCGCCTGGCGAAAGGGTTTCGAGCTCAGCCGCCAGGGCGGCGAGCAATTCTTGTTTGACAGAAAGCATCAGGCGATTTTACGTGCGCAGGGCACAATCTGCCCAAGCCTTGAAATCACGCATACAGGGCATCCGAAAAACGTCAGGGAGATGGTTTTGCAAACTTCACGCTGTGCGCAGGCCTGCTTGCTGCTGGGCGTGGCCTTCCAGAGCTACGGCGCCAACACCCCCTGTTCAGGGCGCAAAGGGGGCATCGACCATTGCATGGGTAGCCAGTTTGTCTGTAAAGACGGCTCCCTCAGCGCATCACGCAAAATTTGTAGCGATGCACGCGCCCCTGCTGCGGTGCGCGCTTTCCAGGCCCCGGCCGCTACCGACACCACCTGCAGCTGCCGCAGCGGTGCGGTGTGTACCGGCCCACGCGGCGGGCGCTATTGCATCTCAGACAGTGGGCGCAAAAGCTATGTGCGCCGCTAAAGGCATCTGCCCTCGCAGGGCTACATGCCCCGTGCCCAGAACACGGCAATCACCGCGATCACGGGAATGATGTGGGCTTGCACCATGATCCAAGTGCGCACCGCGCGCACCGCCTCGGGCTGGGGCAAGGTGCCCGCCCCATCCAGCGCCTTGAGCCACTTGCGGATGGTGAAGGTGGGACGCAGCGACAAGATGGCCGCCACAAAAAACAACAGCATCTTCAGGTGAAACAGCGGCTGGCTGACGTACCACGTCATGCCCTTGGCACCCCAGACGATGCGGGCAATACCCGTCAGCAGCAGCGCCAGCGCGGCCAGGCCGTAAATCATGTCCAGCCTGGCCAAACGGCGCACTACCGCAGCATTCATCCACTCCGCACGGCACAGCGCCGCCTCACTGGAGAGAAACACCACCGCCGTCAGAATGGCCACCAGGTGCAGGCTGGCCAAAATTGCTTCCCAAGTCATCGCGCTATCCCCTTGCTCCAAAACTCAGGGCGTTCATATTGCCCCTTGAGGTAGTCCATCCACAGGCGCAAGCGCAGCGTCATGTGCTTGCGCTGTGGAAACACCACGTAAATCCCGTTGGGTGGCGCGGCAAATTCCGCCAGCACCTCCTGCAAACGCCCCGCTGCAATTTCTGACTCTACCTCCCAGGTGCTGCGCCATGCAACGCCCCAGCCTCCCAGGCACCAGTCATGCAGCACCTGGCCGTCGGAGCAATCCAGCGGCCCCGTGGGCTTGAAGTGCACCACCTCGGTGCCGCCATCGCGGCTGGGCAGGCGAAAGGCCCAGCCCCGGGTTTGCGAGGCGTCGCTGGACAGCGTCAGGCAGCGGTGCTGCGCCAGCTCGGACGGGTGGTGGGGCGTGCCATAGGCCTGCAGGTAAGCGGGTGTGGCCACGCACAGGCGGCGGTTGTCCGCCATGCGCACGCTGATCAGCGAGGAATCGGGCAAATCCCCCACCCGCACCGCGCAGTCATAGCCCTCCCCGGCCAAGTCCACCACGCGGTCGCTCAGGTTCAAAGAGATGGTGACATCGGGGTGCAGGTCGTGGAACAGCGGCACCAGCGGTGCCACATGGCGGCGGCCAAACCCTGCCGGGGCGGTGATGCGCAAATGCCCGGTGGCCTTGACGCCGCCTGCAGAAACACTGGCCTCGGCATTGGCCACATCGCTCAGCAGACGCTGGCAGTCTTCCAAAAAAGCGCTGCCCTCGTGCGTGAGGCTGATGCGGCGTGTGGTGCGCACCATGAGCTTGACGCCCAGGTGCGCCTCCAGCGCATCCAGCCTGCGCCCCATGATGGCGGGCGCCACCCCTTCGGCCTTGGCGGCGGCCGTCAAACTGCCTTTGGTCGCAACCGAGACAAAGGACTCGAAGGCTTTGAGTTTGTCCATGGCACAAATAATTTATGAACCAAATTGGCCTCTAACGCTTATACACCAAGCGCTAGCAGCTATGTTTTCTGCATATTCTTCCGTACAGCAGATGCTTGAAGTGTTGCCCACTTTTGCATAAAAGTCATCAGTTATAAGCTTTTTGCCCAATTTATTAACTCCAAACTTTGCAATACAGTGGGAGCAAGGCTCCAAATACTGGGGCTTTGGTTTTCTACTGATCCAAGGGGGTTACCACCATGACTGCACGCACCCAAGTTCACGGCCTGCAAGTTGCCAACGAACTGCACACTTTCATCAACGAGCAGGTTCTGCCCGGTACCGGCGTCGATGCTGCCGCCTTCTGGAAAGGCTTTGATGCACTGGTGGCCGATCTGGCCCCCAAGAATGCTGCCCTGCTGGCCGAGCGCGACCGCCTGCAAGCCGAGCTGGACACCTGGCACAAGGCCAACCCCGGCCCCATCGCCGACATGGCGGCATACCAAAAATTTCTGACACAGATTGGCTATCTGGTCGAGTCGCCCAAGGACGCCAAGGCCACCACCGAGAACGTGGATGCCGAGCTGGCCACCATGGCCGGCCCCCAGCTGGTAGTGCCCATCCTGAACGCGCGCTACGCACTGAACGCCGCCAACGCGCGCTGGGGCAGCCTGTATGACGCGCTGTACGGCACCGACGCCATCAGCGAAGAAGGCGGCGCCGAAAAGGGCAAGGGCTACAACCCCGTGCGCGGCGCCAAGGTCATTGAATTTGCACGCAACTTCCTGGACCAGGCCGTGCCACTGGCTGCGGGCTCGCACAAAGATGCAGCGGCTTACCAGGTCGAAGGCGGCAAGCTGGTCGTGACTTTGAAGAACGGCAACACCACGGGCTTGAAGGATGCGGACAAGTTCGTCGGCTACCAAGGCGATGCGGCTGCGCCCACTTCGGTGCTGCTGAAGAACCACGGCCTGCACATCGACATCATCATCAACAAGTCCACCCCCATCGGCCAGACCGATGCTGCGGGCGTGGCCGACGTGGTGGTGGAAGCCGCCGTCTCCACCATCTTGGACCTGGAAGACTCCGTGGCTGCGGTGGATGCCGAAGACAAGGTACTGGGCTACAGCAACTGGCTGGGCATTTTGAAGGGCACGCTGACCGAGTCCTTTGAAAAGGGCGGCAAGACCATGACCCGTGGCCTGAACGGCGACCGCATCTACACCGGTGCAGATGGTCAGCCCGTCAAGCTGCACGGCCGCTCGCTGATGTTCCTGCGCAATGTGGGCCATTTGATGACCAACCCCGCCATCCTGTGGGGCGCAGAAGGCAAAGAAATTCCTGAAGGCATTCTGGATGCCGTGGTCACCACCGCCATCGCCATGCACGACCTGCAGGGCCACGGTGCCAACGGCATCCGCAACAGCCGCACCGGCAGCGTCTACATCGTCAAGCCCAAAATGCACGGCCCCGCCGAAGTGGCGTTTGCCGACACCCTGTTTGGCCGCGTGGAGCAACTGCTGGGCCTCAAGCCCAACACCGTGAAGCTGGGCATCATGGACGAAGAGCGCCGCACCAGCGCCAACCTGAAGGCCTCCATCGCCGCCGCCCCTGCGCGTGTAGCCTTCATCAACACGGGCTTCCTGGACCGCACCGGCGACGAAATGCACACCGCCATGCACGCCGGCCCGATGGTGCGCAAGGCCGACATGAAGGCCAGCGCCTGGCTGCCCGCTTACGAGCGCAACAACGTGCTGGTGGGCCTGACCATGGGCCTGCGCGGCCGTGCCCAGATCGGCAAGGGCATGTGGGCCATGCCTGACCTGATGAAGGCCATGCTGGAGCAAAAGATTGGCCACCCCAAGTCGGGAGCCAACACCGCCTGGGTGCCATCGCCCACCGGCGCGACGCTGCATGCCCTGCACTACCACCAGGTGAACGTGGCCGAGGTGCAAAAGGAGCTGGAAAAAACCAGTGCCGACACCGAGCGCGCCAACATCCTGGCTGACCTGCTGCAAATTCCCGTGGCCAAAGACCCCAAGTGGACGGACGCCGAAAAGCAGCAAGAAGTCGACAACAACGTGCAAGGCATTTTGGGCTACGTGGTGCGCTGGGTGGACCAGGGCGTGGGCTGCTCCAAGGTGCTGGACATCCACAACGTGGGCCTGATGGAAGACCGCGCCACGCTGCGCATCTCCAGCCAGCACATCGCCAACTGGCTGCTGCACGGCGTGGTCTCCGAGCAAATGGTGCGCGACAGCTTTGCCCGCATGGCCAAGGTGGTCGACCAGCAAAACGCCGGCGACCCGGCCTACAAGAGCCTGGTGGCCAACCCCAACGGCGCAGCCATGCAAGCCGCACTGGACCTGGTGTTCAAGGGCGTGGCCCAGCCTTCTGGCTACACCGAGCCCCTGCTGCACGCCTGGCGCCTGAAGGTCAAGGCTGGCGCGTAAGCCATCCACAAACCATAGCTGCTGGCGCTTGATACATCAGCGCTAGCAGCGGTTTTGATGCACATTCTTTCAGGCAGCTTCGGCTGCCTTTTTTTGATACAAAAATTCCACCTTCACACAGGCCTGCAGCGGCCCGGCGGCGGCGCGATGCTCTAGCATCCGGGCATGCGATCCGATGACTTCCTGCGCTGCAGCCTGGCCGCTGGTTTGGCACTGCTGCTCAGCGCCTGCAACACCATGCCCCCGGCCTCTACCGTGGAACCAGCCCACAGCGCCCCTTCTTCCACCACCACCACCACCACCACCACCACCACACCCACCCTGACCCCTGCACAGTGGCAGGCCCAGTTACAGGCCATGCCGCTGCCCAGCGTGCTGCTGCTGGGCGAGCAACACGATGCGCCGGCCCACCAGCGCTGGCAGCTGGCTACCGTACAAAAGCTGATAGCACGCAAGCAACTGGCAGCCCTGGTCTTGGAAATGGCAGAGCAAGGGCACAGCACCGCAGGCTTGCAGCCTTCCGCCAGTGAGGCCACCGTGCGCAAAGCCCTGCGCTGGGACGACAAGGGCTGGCCCTGGAAGGCCTACGGCCCCAGCGTGATGGCCGCCGTGCGCGCGAATATTCCCGTCGTTGGCGGCAATGTGCCACGCGACAAAATGCGTGACGTGATGCAACAGCCCGAGTGGGACAGCCACCTGAGCCCCGCTGCCTGGGAGCAGCAGCGCCAGGCCCTTTCGCAGCGGGCATTGCGACCTATTGCCCGAGGCCCAGATCACCCCCATGGCCCGCGTGCAGTTGGCCAAAGATGCCCTGATGGCACACACCGCCCAGTCGGCCATCCAGCCTGGAAAAACCGTGGTGCTGCTTGCCGGGCGTGGCCATGTGCTGCGCAGCGTGGGCATTCCCACCTGGCTGGCACCGTCTTCCAGCCATTTGATTGCGATGGCACAGGCGGGCCCCAAGGCGCAAGCCGAAGCCTCCGAGCACGACTTTGTCATTCAAACGCCCGCCGTGCCGGACAAAGACTATTGCGCCAAGCTGCGCGCCCAGTGGGCCCCTTCAGACCCACAAAATCCATAGCTGCTTGCGCTGGCAGGACAAGGGTTTAAGCACTTTTTTATCCATATTTTTATGTATGCCCAGCGTGCACCTGGCTCGTCGCAGCCAGCCTGGTGCACCTGCGTCTACACTTGCGCCCATGACGTCCCCCCTCGACCCGCTGACCTGCCCCTTGTGCGGCCAAGCCAACCAGTGCGCCGTGGCCGCAGGCTTGCCTGCGCAAAGCTGCTGGTGCATGCAGCAGCGCATTGCGCCCGAGGTGCTGGCACGCCTAGCTGCTGAACAACGCCATCAAGCCTGTATCTGCCCCGCATGCGGCCAAAGCCAACCCCTGTCACCCACAGGCACGTCCAGCTAACGCAGATGGCGTAGGCTGGAGCCTTTCGCATCGCCCTTGGACAACCTATGCCCTTGCTGTCCCCCTCGCCCGCTGCTGCGCTCAAAGCCCGCTATGGCGAGCACTATCGCTGGCTGCTGCTGATGGCCGTGATGGTGGGCACCATTGCCTCCATCATCCCCTCCACCAGCGTGAACGTGGCCATTCCCGCCATGAGCGCTTTTTTCCAGCTGGGGCAAGAGCGGGCACAATGGATCACCTCCGCGTTCATGGTGGCTTCCACCGTGGCCATGCTGGTCACGCCGTGGCTGCTGGGGCGTTTTGGCTATCGCGCCACCTATGCGTGGGCGATTGGTTTGCTCATGCTGGGGGGTATCAGCGGCGGTTTTGCCCAACATTTCGAGTTGCTGCTGTTCTCCCGCGTGGCCGAAGGCCTGGCAGCCGGCATCATTCAGCCCATACCAGCGGTCATCATCCTGTATGCGTTTCAACCCAATGAGCAAGGCCGCGCGGGCGGTATTTTTGGCATGGGCGTGGTGCTGGCGCCTGCGCTGGCGCCTGCACTGGGCGGTCTGCTGACCGACTGGATGGGCTGGCGCAGCACCTTCTTCATGGTGGTGCCTCCCTGCCTGCTGTCGCTGTGGCTGGCATGGAAATACGTACCTTCCAGCGCACCCGGGGGCAGTACCAGCGGTGAAGGCAGCGGCAAACTGGATGTGCTGGGGCTGTGCCTGGTCAGCGCCGGGACGCTGGGCGTATTGAATGCCTTGGTGGCGTTTCACCACAGCCACTTGAAAGCTGCACTGTTGGCTGGCATGGCCGCCGTGTGCTGGCTGGCTTTCATCCTGTGGCAGCAGCGCCTGCTGCGCACACAGCGCAAGCCGTTGATGGATCTGCGGCTGTTTGCCTACCGCCCGTTCGTCATGGGCTGTATCGTGGCGTTTATTTACGGCACCGCCATGTTTGGCTCCACCTACCTGCTCCCTGTTTTCATTCAAATGGGCCTGGGCCTGTCGGCCAGCTACGCAGGTAACCTGCTGCTGCCTGCGGGCTTGATCCTCGCCATCACCATCCCTTTGGTAGGGCGCATGGCCGACACCCAGCCCACCCACTGGCTCACCAGCATCGGCATGTTGCTGCTGGCCCTGTCTTTTGGACTGATGCTATGGGCCGGGCCAGGCATGGCGCTGTGGCTGCTGGCGGGCTTCATCATCGTCGGGCGCATCGGCTTGGGTTTTATCTTGCCCAGCCTGAACCTGGGTGCCTTGCGCCCGATTGACCACGCGCTGATTGCCCAGGGCTCCAGCACCATCAGCTTTATTCGGATGCTGGGGGGAGCCATCGGCGTGGGGCTGTGCGGCATTGTGCTGGAGTGGCGCCTGGCCGTGTACGCAGCCAACCCCGCGATGGACGCGGCACAAGGGCGGATACAGGCATTCCATGAAAGCTTTGTGATGCTGACGGTGCTGTGCTTGCTGGCTTTTGCTGCAGCCACCCAGTTGCGCTCTCCGGCACGTAAATCCGCGCCCTGAGCTGTGCGATTGCTGCACGGCGTGGTCTGAACCGTTAGGCTTATGCCTTTGTTTTGTGACCGATTGGAATGCGCCCCATGTGCCAGCTTTTAGGAATGAACTGCAACACCCCCACGGACGTGCGCTTTAGCTTCAGTGGTTTTGCACAGCGCGCGGGCAACACGGGTGATCACACCGACGGCTGGGGCATCGCATTTTTTGAAGACAAAGGGCTGCGACATTTTGTGGACCATGAACGCGCCATCGACTCTCCCATCGCGGAGTTGATTCGCCGCTACCCCATCAAAAGCCGCAACGTCATAGCCCACATCCGCAAAGCCACCCAAGGCGTGGTCAGCCTGCAAAACTGCCACCCCTTTGAGCGTGAGCTGTGGGGGCGTCACTGGGTCTTTGCCCACAATGGCGACCTGAAAAACTTCGCCCCCAAGCTGCACACCCACTTTCGCCCCGTGGGCAGCACCGACAGCGAACTGGCCTTTTGCTGGATCATGCAGGAGCTGTGGAAATCCCACGCCGGCGTACCCAGCATCGAAGAATTGACCCTCACCCTGCAAGAACTGGCCCAGCGCATCGCACCCCACGGCACCTTCAACTTTCTGCTCTCCAACGGCGAGGCGCTGTGGAGCCATGCGACAACCAACCTGTTCTTCACCGAACGCCAGCACCCCTTTGCGGCAGCCCAGCTGTCCGATGAAGACCTGAGTGTCGACTTTGCTACCGAAACCACGCCCAATGACAAAGTTGCCGTCGTCGTCACCGCACCACTGACCAGCAATGAAACTTGGACCCAGTTCAAACCAGGGGTCGTGAATGTCTTTGTGGATGGACGCCTCTACCTCGGCCAATCTGCTGCCAGCAAATAAAAAAGGAGCACATGGCACTCCTTGTCCTTGGGTTTCAAAGAGGTTCAGCACTCAACTTCCATCAGCGCGCACGCAGTGCGCTCTTATTTTTGTCTTTCGGTTTTCTGGTACCCATAAAACAAAACCCCTGTCTCTTGCGGAGATCAGGGGTTTGTCACTGTAAGAGCCTGACGATGACCTACTTTCACACGGGAGCCCGCACTATCATCGGCGCAAAGTCGTTTCACGGTCCTGTTCGGGATGGGAAGGCGTGGGACCAACTTGCTATGGTCATCAGGCATAACTGTCTGCCAAGCAGCGACACCTTGGTGCTGCCCAGCTAAAAATTAGCGCTTCTACTAAAAACAAAACCCCCTGCCTCGTACGAGATCAGGGGGTTTGTCGCTGTAAGAGCCTAGCGATGACCTACTTTCACACGGGAACCCGCACTATCATCGGCGCAAAGTCGTTTCACGGTCCTGTTCGGGATGGGACGGAGTGGTAACAACTTGCTATGGTCACTAGGCATACCTTGTGCATGAGCAGCGCTACCTGCTCATCAAATTGATAGAGGAAAAATCAGTTTTTTTGG
>NZ_DLTI01000013.1:0-22552 GCF_002501455.1 Comamonas sp. UBA7840
GAGGCAGGGGGTTTTGTTTTTTGGATTGCATTTAAATTGATAGCTGTTAGCGCAAGAATTGCCTAGGTTTTGGTATCGAAACAGTTACAAAGCTTTGATGAGTGAGCGCAAGGCGCTCTGTTTTTGAAGCCGCTGGCTGCGGCAAGGGTGATGACATGCAGTTGCAAGACATTCTTTATTCGCAAGGTTTCGGTATTCGCCGTGTCTGCTCAGGGTTGGTTCAGCAAGGCTGGGTGCAGGTCTACGAAGACGGTGCGGCAGAGCCCGTGCAAGTGACCGATTCGACCCAGGAATATGAGCCAGAAGGCTTGCGCTTTCGCGTGCAGGGTGTGGATTGGGAATATCACGAAAAAGGCTACGCCTTGTTGTACAAGCCTGCTGGCACAGAGTGCTCGCAAAAGCCGTCGGCCCATCCCAGCATTTATACGCTGCTGCCTGCGCCGTTGCGCCAGCGTCCTAACAAAGGGGCGGTGCAAGGCCTGCAAGCCGTGGGACGCTTGGATCAAGACACCACAGGTTTTTTGCTGCTCAGCGATGACGGCCAGTTCATTCACCGTATGAGCTCACCCAAAAAACATGTGCCCAAGGTGTACCGTGTGACAACCAAGCACCCTGTCGCGCAGACCATGGTGGACAAGTTGCTGGCGGGCGTGGTGTTGGATGATGACCCCAAACCGGTGAAGGCAGCGGCATGCGAAATCGTGGAGGAATGTGTGCTGGATTTGACGCTGACCGAGGGCAAATATCACCAAGTCAAGCGCATGCTGGCGGCAGTGAGCAACCGGGTGGAGGGCTTGCACCGCTGGAAAATTGGTAGCTTGGCATTGCCCGAAGACATGAAGCCGGGTGAGTGGCGTTGGCTCAGCGCACAGGATTTGGAGAAGCTACGCTAAGCGCGTCGTAGGTCACCCCAGGTGGCCTTCCAAGAAAAAGCCGAGTTTGGTTTCCAAGCTTGGCTTTTTTCGTGATGGGGAGCGGACGGCTGACTGCTATGCAGCAGGTGCGGCGCCACTTTGGAGGGACTGTTGTAAATCAAACAGTACGCCGTGGCGTAAGGCCCCTTGGGCAATGTGCATATGCTGCAGCTGGAAGGTGTCAAACACTGCGCACATCACACTCACGCCGCCGGCAATGACAGGACGCAGCTCTTCACGCAAACCTTGCAGCGCCAGCCGGTCAATGTGCCCCGCGAAAATGAGCTGCTGCTGCAATTGAAAAAGGGTGGGGCGTGTGATTTCACCAGCGGGATAGCCGGCTTGGTGCAGGGCCTTGCTGATGGCACCTGCGGTCCCTGAAGATCCCAATACCTGTTCCCAAGTGGCGTTGTTCCAATCCGCCATGTATGTTTGCAACAGTGCGTGGGCGTGGGCGTGGGCTGCGGCAAAACGGTCAGCATGCAAAACGCCATCCCCGAAAAAGCGCTGGGCACAAGCAACGCTGCCAATGGGGCATGAGATGGCCTTTTCGAGGTGGCTGCCTTGGCCAAGGCAAATTTCGGTTGAACGACCGCCGATGTCTATCACCAACCTGCGCTCTGGCGAGGCTGGCAGCAAGCTGCTGACACCTTGGTAGATTAGTGCGGCTTCACGTTCGCCAGAAATTAATTCCACCGGACAGCCCAAAATAGCCTGAGCTTGCTGCAAAAAGGTGTCACGGTTGCGTGCTTCGCGCAGGGTCTGTGTGGCAACTACCCGGCGATGCGCAGGGGAGATGTGGGCGATGAGTGTGGCATAACGGCGCAAACATTCCAAACCACGTTCCATGGCCGAGGGCTCCAGATTGCGTTCACTATCCAGTGCGCCGCCTAAACGGATGGTTTCTTTGCGCTGTAGCTCGGTGTGCAATTTTCCATTGATGACGCGACCGACAAGCAGTAAAACGCTGTTAGAGCCGATGTCGATACTGGCGAGCAATGGAGCTTTCATGGTGCACAAGGAAATACGCAGCCCGTCAGATTACCATTAGAGTTGCTTCATTCCAGTCGTTTGCAGGTTTTGGGTGCATGAAACAGTCACAGTGCTGTCATCGTTTCGTCACATGGCTTGGGGATACTGGATAGGCAACGCCAAAGAGTTTTCATGTATCCAAAGACAGAACCATTCATTGCAACGCCTCCCGCATTTATGGCACCGCAGCAAGATGCGGTGCATGCAGTGCCGGAGCAGATTGCTTTGACGGCGGCGCAGACATCCACTGCCCCCCTGACTTTGCTGCCGCGTGACCACTGTATCTTGGCTTTCAACGAGCGCGTGATGGCATGGGCGCGGCGCGAAGATGTTCCCCTGCTGGAGCGCTTGCGCTATCTGTGCATTGTTTCCTCCAACCTCGATGAATTTTTTGAGGTGCGCTCTGCCCCGCACATCGTGGCAGTCAATGCCCAAACGCAGGGCGTGTACAACATGGCCGATGGCCTGGCATTGCTGCGCAAAGCGCAAGAGCTGGTGGCGCGCCAGTACGCGCTCTACAACGACGCTTTGGTGCCAGCATTTGGCTCGGCGGGCATCCGCATCGTCCATCACCAGGCCCGCACAGCGGCGCAGCGCCGTTGGGTGTACCGGCACTTTCAGAAGGCCGTCAAGCCTTTGCTGGTGCCCGTGGCACTGGATCCGGCGCATCCGTTCCCGCAGGTGGCCAATAAATCTCTGAACATGGTGGTGCGCCTCAAAGGTAGCGATGCTTTTGGTCGCGCCAATGAGGTGGCGATTGTGAAGCTGTCGCGTGCCTTGCCGCGTTTGATGGAGATGCCCGCCAGTATTTGTGGCAAACAGCGGCTGTTTGTCAGCCTCTCCAGCATGGTGCGTGCCCACATTTCGGAGCTGTTCGATGGCCGCGAAGTGATAGAGACGGTGCAATTTCGTGTCACGCGCAATACCGAGTTGCTGGTGGAAGAAGACGAGGTGGATGATTTGCGCACGGCGCTGCGCGAAGAGTTGGCGTACCGCCAGTTTGGCCAAGCGGTACGTCTGGAGGTGAGCAGCCACTGTTCGGAATTCTTGGCCACCACCTTGCTGCAAGAGTTTGATTTGCCAAGGCAGGCGCTGTTTCGCGTGCATGGGCCGGTGAATTTGGTGCGCTTGGCAGAGTTGATTGATTTGGTCAACGAACCCTCCATGCTGTTCAAGCCGTGGCAAGGCAGCTGGCCCAGGCAGCTCAAACCTGCGGCCAAGGTGATGGCGCAAATGCGCAAGCAAGATGTGCTGATTCACCAGCCGTTCGAGCAATTTGATGCGGTGCTGGAGTTGCTGCGCGAAGCGGTGCACGATCCGGCCGTGGTGGCCATCAAGCAAACCATTTACCGCACCGGGGTGAAGTCTGAGTTGATGGATTTGCTGGCCAAGGCGGTACGGCTGGGCAAAGAAGTGATGGCTGTGGTGGAGCTGAAGGCGCGCTTTGACGAAGAAGCCAACATCAACTGGGCCGATGCCCTGGAAGCCGTGGGCGCGCAGGTGGTGTATGGGGTGGTGGGGCTGAAAACCCACGGCAAGATGCTGCTGGTTACGCGCAGAGAGGGCAGGGGCTTGCGCCGCTACGGCCACCTGTCTACCGGCAACTACAACCCCAAAACGGCGCGCATGTACACCGATTTGAGCTATCTGACGTGCGACCCGGTGATGACGGCCGATATGGATGCGGTGTTCCGCCACCTGGCCAGCCCCAACGTCAAGCCCAAGCTGGACAAGCTGGTGATGGCGCCGTTTGCGCTGCAGCAGACCATGCTGGCGCACTTGCAGTCCTGCAAACAAGCCGCGCTAGAGGGCCAATATGCCCGCGTGGTGGTCAAAAGCAATGCCATGACCGACGAGGTGCTGATGCATGCGCTGGTCGAGGCAGGCCAGGCTGGCGTGCGCATTGACTTGATTGTGCGCGGCGCCTGCATGCTGCCACCGCAGGTGCCCGGCCTGACGGACAACATCCGTGTGCGCTCCATCATCGGGCGGCTGCTGGAGCATTCGCGCGTGTTTTACTTTGCCTGGGGCGAGGAACAAGAGCACGTGTACTTGTCCAGTGCCGACTGGATGCGTCGCAATATGACGCGCCGTGTCGAGCTGGCTTGGCCTGTGCAAGAGCCCAAGTTGCGCCAGCGTGTGATTGACGAGTGCTTGGTGGCCTATTTGCACGACGACCGCGATGCGTGGACGCAGCAGCCCGATGGCAGGTATGTGCCAGCTGTGCATCCGCATGATGGCCATGGCGCGCAAAACGCGCTGATGCAGCTGTACGGCGCGCCCGCCTAGGTGCGGTGAATGTGCAGTTCCCAAGGATGCTGATGCATCTTTTTTTTGGGTGGAACGATTTAAAAATAAGAGCTGCTAGCGATTGATGTTCAACACTTTCAAATAGATAAGTATCTGAAATTGTTTATTAACAAGCGCTGGCAGCTATATTTTTTTTGGTTGTTAATCCATTTGCAGCGTGAGTTGCCAGTCTGTCTTGCTGATGGCTTCGGCCTCTTCACGCAGCAATTGCGCGCTCAGCGGAAAGCGCTGTGCCCAGCCTGCAGGTGTTTGTAGCAGCAGTTGCTGCGGGCCTTGGCGCTGCAGTTGCAGGCCCTGCATATCTGGTGCGCGGCGGCTGTTGCACAGCACCACCGCCAGCCGCAGGCACAGAAGTTGTAAGGCATGGGCGGGCATGTGCATGAATGCCTCCACTTTTTTCAGCTTGCCGCGGTGGCCCAGTACCAGTTGGCCCAGATTGGCCAGCTCAGCCGGGGTAAAGCCCGGTGCGTTGCTGTGTTCCAGCACATAGGCACTGTGGCGGTGGTAGTTGCTGCGCGAGATGCGGCAGCCCACTTCGTGCAGCAAACCCGCCCATGCCAGCATGGCCGGTGCATGGGGCTCTGTAGGGTGCAATTGCTGCCACAGTTGCTGGGCGGTTTCTGCCACATGGCGGGCGTGCAGGGTGTTGACGCCAAAGCGCTGCATCAGGCCCAGCACGGTGGCGGAGTGGATATCGCCCACTTGTTCATCGTCCACCAGGCCATAGAGCACGCCCATGCGCAGCGCGCCCTGGGCAACTTCCATGCGCTCCAGGCCCAGCAGGTCGAACACGGCACGCAGCACGCTCAGGCCGCCTGCAACCACGGGGCGGCGGTCTTCTTTCAAACCGTCCAGCTTGACGCGATCAATATGCTTGGCTTGCAGCAGTTGCTGCTGCAACCAGTCCAGCCCGGCGCGGGTAATCATGCCCTGGCCTTGGCCGTTGGCGGCCAGCGTGTCGCCCACGGCATTGGCAGTGCCTGCAGAGGCGTAAGCGATGTCCCAGCTGCCGGGACTGAAGGTGTCCAGCGCCTCATCCAGCACCGCGCGGGCGGCAATTTCTGCGGTTCTGAAGGCTTCGGGCGTCAGCTCCCCCTGCGGGAAGTAGCGCGCTGTCCATGCCACGCTGCCAATGCGGTAGGAGGCAACAGACTGCGCCACACTGTTTTGGCCGAGCACAAATTCGGTAGAGCGGCCGCCGATATCAATCACCAGACGGTGTTCATCCGAGGCAGGCAGCTGGCTGATCACGCCGCGGTAAATCAGCGCGGCCTCTTCTTCGCCCGAGATGACTTCAATCGGAAAGCCCAGCAACTCGCTGGCGCGGTCGATGAACACGTCACGGTTGCGCGCTTCGCGCAGTGTCTGGGTGGCCACGGCGCGCACATGCGCTGGGTCAAAGCCGCGCAGCCGTTCACCAAAGCGTGCCAAGCAGGCCCAGCCGCGCTCCATGGATTCTTGGGTGAGGTTGCGGCTGCTGTCCAAGCCACTGCCTTGACGCACGGTTTCTTTGAGGTATTCCACGCGGTGGATTTGGTGGTGTTCATAACTACCAATCTCAAGGCGGAAACTGTTGGAGCCGAGGTCTACGGCAGCAAGGGCAATCGCATCGTTCATTTGAAATGTCAGCTAGCGGCGCAAAAGGCGCAGCTTATCAGTCCTCACACAGCGCGGCGATGAAAAAACTGGCAAGGCCAAGTGTGCAGCAGGGTTGAGAGGCTAGCGCGCGGGTATGACACAGCAGTGACATTTTTTTGAAATGGGCGGGCTGTGGTTTTTGCGCCGTAAAACCTTAATTTTTTAATGTCACAGACATGTCACAAACGCTTTTTACATTCACGTCATCGAGTTTTCTTCGACCTTGTTTTTTGACCAAGAGAGGTGCTTCCATGAAGATGTCCATGATGCGTGTTTTGGTAACCGGTGCCTTGATCTCCGGCGGCTTGATGAATGTGGCAGCCGCGCAAGAAGCCACCGGCGCTGGCGCCAGCTTTCCTGCTCCTTTGTATTCCAAGTGGGCCGCTGACTACAACAAGGCGACTGGCGTAAAGATCAATTACCAGTCGGTAGGTTCCAGCGCAGGCCTCAAGCAAATTGAAGCCAAAACCGTAGATTTCGGTGCTTCTGACGAGCCTTTGAAGGACGCGGACCTGCAAGCCAAGGGTCTGGTGCAGTTTCCTACCGTGATCGGCGGTATCGTGCCTGTGGTCAACATTCAAGGCATTCAACCTGGCCAGCTCAAGCTCAACGGCCAAGTACTGGGTGACATCTACCTGGGCAAGATTACCCACTGGAACGACCCCGCCATCACCGCGCTCAACCCCGGTGTGAATCTGCCCAACGCCAAGATCACTCCCGTGCGCCGCGCTGATGGCTCGGGCACCACTTTTGGTTTTACCAACTACCTGAGCAAGGTGAATGCCGAGTGGAAGGAAAAAGTGGGTGAAGGTAAGGCAGTGAACTGGCCTACCGGTGCAGGTGGCAAGGGCAACGAAGGCGTGGCTGCATTTGTCGGACGTCTGGCGAACTCCATTGGTTATGTGGAATACGCCTATGTCAAGCAAAACAAGTTGACATTTGCACAGCTGCAAAACAATGAGGGCAAGTTTGTCTCGCCCAACGAAGCCTCGTTCAAGGCCGCAGCAGCTGGTGCAGACTGGAGCAAGAGCTTCTACCAGATCCTGACTGCCCAGCCCGGTGCAGAAGCATGGCCAATCACCAGCGCAACGTTCATCTTGATGCACAAGGCGCAAGACAAGCCTGCACAAGCAGCGACTACGCTGAAGTTCTTTGACTGGGCGTATAAGAGCGGTGACGCTACCGCCAGCAGCTTGGACTACGTGCCTATGCCTGACTCGGTCAAGGCGCAAGTGTTCAAGGCCTGGGCAGATATCAAAGATGGTGCTGGCAAGCCAGTATCTTGGAAGTAATCGGCTGATTTGACAGTCACATCCTGCCCGGCGCGTGTGCGCCTGGCAGGTCTAGTTGTTTGTAAAGAGGTGACACCCGTGTCCTCATCCCTATCTTCAGCGAATGCAACGGCCCCGCAGCAGACAAGCGCCGGCCGTGCACAACCTCCACGACGCACGAGGTGGTTCACCGCCAGCTTGGCGGATCGTTTGTTTGCCTGGTTGGCCAAAGGTGCCGCGTTGGTCACGCTGGGCTTGTTGTTGGCCATCATGGGGTCGCTGTTGGTGGGCGCTTGGCCCGCTATCCATGAATATGGGTTGGGCTTTTTCACCCGTACCGAGTGGGATCCTGTGCAGGACCAATACGGTGGCTTGGTGATGATTTATGGCACTTTGATGACTTCGCTGATTGCCCTGGTCATCGCCGTGCCTGTGAGCTTTGGGATTGCCCTGTTCCTGACGGAGCTGTCGCCCAACTGGCTGCGCCGCCCGCTGGGCACGGCCATTGAATTGCTGGCTGCTGTGCCTTCAATTGTGTACGGCATGTGGGGCCTGATGGTGTTTGGCCCGGTGCTGGCCACCTATGTGCAGCAGCCACTGCAAAGTTTGTTTGATGGCGTGCCCTATTTGGGTGCACTGGTGTCTGGCCCGCCGGTTGGTATCGGTATTTTGTCTGCAGGCATCATCTTGGCCATCATGATCATTCCCTTCATTGCCTCGGTGATGCGGGATGTGTTTGAAGTGACACCGGCCCTGCTTAAAGAGTCGGCCTATGGCCTGGGTGCGACCACCTGGGAAGTGGTCTGGAAGGTGGTGCTGCCGTATACCAAGGCTGGTGTGCTGGGCGGCATCATGCTGGGCCTGGGGCGTGCGCTGGGTGAGACCATGGCCGTGACCTTTGTGATCGGCAATATGAACCAGCTCAATTCGGTGTCGATGTTTGAAGCGGCCAACAGCATTACCTCGGCGCTGGCCAATGAGTTTGCCGAGGCGGGCGAAGGTTTGCACCAGGCATCGTTGATTTATCTGGGCTTGGCACTGTTCTTCATCACCTTTGTGGTGCTGTCGCTGTCCAAGCTGCTGCTCAACCGCCTGCAAAAGAACGAAGGGGCACGCACATGAGCACCTCAAGCCAACAACTGATTGTTGCCGAAAAACTCCAGGCACAGCGCCAGGCGCGCTACGCTGCGCGCAAGCGCTTAAACCAGGTCGCGCTGACGCTGTCGCTGGCCGCCATGGCCTTTGGGGTGTTCTGGCTGATCTGGATCTTGTGGGAAACCATCCGTTTGGGCATTGGTGGGCTGAGCTTTTCACTGTTCAGCGACATGACCCCGCCGCCCAATGAAATGGGTGGTTTGGCGAATGCCATTTTCGGCTCTTTTGTGATGGTGACGCTGGCCACGTGTGTGGGCACGCCGATTGGTGTGATGGCGGGTGTGTACCTGGCCGAATATGACAAAAAAAGCTGGCTGGCGGCCACGACACGTTTTGTTAACGACATTTTGCTGTCCGCCCCCTCCATCGTCATCGGCTTGTTTGTGTATGCGGTGGTGGTGGCCAAGTTCAAGAGTTTTTCTGCCTATGCCGGGATTGTGGCGTTGGCGCTGATCGTGATTCCCGTGGTGATTCGCACCACAGAAAACATGCTCACGCTGGTGCCTGCGGCCTTGCGCGAAGCCGCGTATGCACTGGGAACCCCGAAGTGGAAAGTGATTTTGGCCATCACGCTGCGTGCGGCACGCGCTGGCGTGATCACTGGGGTGTTGTTGGCGGTGGCACGCATTGCGGGCGAAACCGCACCGCTGCTGTTTACGGCGTTGAACAACCAATTCTGGAATGGTGACTTGGCCAAACCCATGGCCAGCTTGCCCGTGACGATTTTTAAGTTCGCCATGAGCCCCTACGAAAACTGGCAACAGCTGGCGTGGGCGGGCGTGTTCCTGATTACGGTGGCCGTGTTGGCCCTGAATATCTTGGCCCGTGTACTCACGCGCCAGAAATAAATTTGCAAGGATTTGACGATGTCTACTGCAACATTGACGGCACCCGCGATTGCACCTATCAGCGGTCGGTCCAAACTCTCGGTGCGGGATTTGAACTTCTACTATGGCAAGTTCCACGCGCTCAAGAACATCAATCTGGAAATCCCGGAAAAGAAAGTCACTGCCTTCATCGGCCCTTCGGGCTGCGGCAAGTCCACGCTGCTGCGCACTTTCAACCGCATGTATGAGCTCTACCCCGAGCAGCGCGCAGAAGGGGAAATCTTGTTGGATGGCGAGAACCTGCTGACCAGCAAGCAGGACGTGGCGCTGATCCGTGCCAAGGTGGGCATGGTGTTCCAAAAGCCCACGCCGTTTCCCATGTCCATCTACGACAACATCGCTTTTGGGGTGAAGCTGTTTGAAAGCCTGGACGGCGCAGACATGGATGAGCGCGTAGAGTGGGCGCTGCGCAAAGCCGCGCTGTGGACCGAGGTGAAAGACAAGTTGCACCAAAGCGGCTCGAGCCTGTCGGGCGGCCAGCAGCAACGCTTGTGCATTGCCCGCGGCATTGCGATCAAGCCCGAAGTGCTGTTGCTGGACGAGCCTTGCTCTGCGCTCGACCCCATCTCTACCGCCAAGGTGGAAGAGTTGATTGCCGAGCTGAAGAACGACTACACCGTGGTGATTGTTACGCACAACATGCAGCAAGCAGCCCGCTGCAGCGACTACACCGCCTACATGTATTTGGGCGATCTGGTGGAGTTTGGAGAAACCGAACAATTGTTCTTCAAGCCCCAGCGCCGCGAGACCGAAGACTACATCACAGGCCGATTTGGCTAATCCAGAAGGAAACAGACATGCCCGATAAGCATTTGTCGACCCAATTTGACAGCGAACTCAATCGTATTTCTTCGCGTGTGATGGAACTGGGCGGTCTGGTAGAACGCCAGATCAGCCAGGCCATCTACGCATTGACCCAGTTCAATCTGGAGGCGGTGCAGCAAGTGGCCGCACTGGAAGAGCGTGTGAATGCCATGGAGGTGGAGATTGATTACGAGCTGACTTCCATCATCGGCCGCCGCCAGCCCACAGCGCGCGATTTGCGCATGCTGATGGCTTTTTCCAAAGTGACTGCCAATCTGGAGCGCATGGGCGATGAAGCGCACAAGATGGCCCGCATGGTCAAGTCCATCATCGAAAGCGGTGCAGCACGCAATCTGCCCTCCAGCGAGTTGCGGGTGGCGGCCGAGATGGCTTCTGCACTGCTACGCAAGGCACTGGATGCCTTGGCGCGCTTGGACACCAAGGCCGCGCTGGGTATCTTGAAAGAAGATGATCTGATTGACGATGAGTTTGATGGCTTTGTGCGCAAACTCATCACGTACATGATGGAAGACCCGCGCACCATCTCGGCCAGCTTGGACCTGCTGTTCCTGGCCAAGGCCATCGAGCGCATTGGCGATCACTCCAAGAACGTGGCGGAGCTGATCATCTACCTGGTCGAAGGCAAAGATATTCGTCACCTGTCGATGGATGTGATTGAGTCCACCGTGCGTTAAACGAGCTTAGGTAAGAAGCATGAAGAAATTGCCGCAAGTACTGATCGTGGAAGACGAGCCAGCGATTGCAGAGCTGATCGCTGTGAATCTGCGCCACAACGGCTTTGCTCCTTTGTGGGCCGAAGATGGCGTGAGTGCGCAGCGTGAACTGGATGCTGCCTTGCCCGATGTGATCTTGCTGGACTGGATGTTGCCTGGGGGCTCCAGCGGTTTGAATCTGGCGCGCAAATGGCGGGCTGACCCACGCACCAAGCAAGTTCCCATTTTGATGCTGACGGCGCGTGGCGATGAGCCCGACAAAATTGCGGGGCTGGACGCGGGTGCGGACGACTACATCACCAAACCCTTCTCCACCCAAGAGCTGCTGGCTCGAATTCGCGCAGTATTGCGCCGGCGCACGCCAGAGCAGGCGGGCGAGCGCGTGCAGGTGGGTGCTTTGGTGCTCGATAGCGACACGCACCGCGTGACTTTTCAGGATCAGTTGCTCAAGCTGGGGCCTACCGAGTTCAAACTGCTCAGTCACCTGATGCACAACCCCGAGCGCGTGCACAGCCGTGCGCAGTTGCTGGACAAGGTGTGGGGCGATCACGTCTATATTGAAGAGCGCACCGTTGACGTGCACATCAAACGCTTGCGCGAAGCGCTGGGTGAGGCCGGCGCTTTGGTGGAAACCGTGCGTGGCGCAGGCTATCGTTTGTCGACCAACGCTTAAGGATGAGTGATGGTGGCTTGGCGCTGGATGGAGTTGTTGCTTTTGCAGGCCGTGCTGGGTGGCGCTGCTGCTTGGCTGTGGGGTGTGTGGGCGGCTTTTGCGGGCATGGCGGTGGCTGCTTGGCTGTGGATGGCATGGGATAACTGGCAGGTGCGCCGCTTGCGGCAGTGGCTGATGCAAGGGGAGCTGACGGCGGCCTCGCCGCTGCAAGGTATCTGGGGGATGCTGGCCACTTATGTGCGACGTGCCGTGCGTTCGCGTGAGCAGGCCGTGGTGGCCGCAGAGCAGCGGGTCCAAGATATTTTGGCGGCGTTGCAGGCCAGCCCCAATGGCCTGGTGCTGCTGGATGCGCAGGGCCACATTGAGTGGTGCAACCGCATGGCGGAGCGCCACTTCGGTTTTGATGCACAGCGCGATATCCAGCAAACCATTGGCAATTTGGTGCGCGACCCGGCTTTTAGCAGCTATTGGTCCAGCCAAGACTTTACGCACCCGGTGCTGATGGTGGGGCGCGACAGCACACCATCACGGCCGGTGATGTTGTCGGTGCATATCTATCCGTACGGCGATGGCCGCCACTTGCTCTTGGCGCGCGACATTACGGCACTGGAGCAGGCAGAAGCCATGCGCCGTGACTTTGTGGCCAACGTCTCGCATGAAATTCGCACACCGCTGACCGTGTTGGTGGGGTTTGTTGAGACGCTGCAAACCTTGGAGTTGTCGCCCCAAGAGCACAAACACTATCTGGCATTGATGGCCCAGCAAGCAAGCCGCATGCAGAACTTGGTGCAGGATCTGCTCACGCTGTCACGCTTGGAAGGCAGCCCGCTGCCCGGTTTGAGTGACTGGTTCCCGGTGTCGGCCATGCTGCGCCAGTGTGCGATAGAGGCACAGGCGCTGTCCAAGCTGTTGACCAAGGGCGCTGGTGCGGTGCACGCCATCACGTTTCCGGCGGCCGATGCACCGGGCATGGATTGGGAAATTGCAGGCACGCAGGCCGAGTTGATCAGTGCTTTTTCCAACCTGATCAGCAATGCACTGCGCTACACGCCAGCAGGTGGGAGTGTGCAGGTGCGCTGGGAGGTGCAGCCTGATGGCAGCGCATGTTTCTCGGTCAAAGACTCGGGGCCTGGCATTGACCCCGCGCACATTGGTCGGTTGACGGAGCGCTTTTACCGGGTGGACCGCAGCCGCTCCAGAGATACGGGCGGAACGGGGCTGGGGCTGGCGATTGTGAAGCACTCCTTGCAGCGTCACGATGCCAAGCTGGAAATTCACAGCCAGCTGGGCGCGGGCGCCACGTTCAGTGCGCTGTTTCCAGCCAATCGCCTGCGCAGTGCGCGCCATGCGCAACCAGTGGTGGATGTGGAGCCCAAGTAGGCAAGTTGGTTACAGCAGCGAGGCTGCTACAGACTCAAGAAAAAAGGTGGCATCCAGCCACCTTTTTTATTTGTGTGCCAGCAGCACTTTGCGGAGCAAGAAAACAAAAAGAATAGCTACTAGCGCAAGTGCAATAGCACTTCCAATCCAAAAAGGTGTTGGATTCGTTGACCAGTAAGCGCTGGTAGCTTCATTTTTATAAGCAAGCCAATAGCCGCCGCCCAAGCCGCCGCCCCATAGCAAGCTGCAATACACCACCAGCGGCGCGACCGTGACGCGCCAGCAGCGCAGCAAGAAAATGCATACGCACTGGATGCTGTCCGCAGCGTGGTACAGCGCCACCCACAGCAGCAATGCAGAGGTGAGGGCGATCACGCCGGGGTCGGCGGTGTAGACATGGGGTATGGCATGGCGCGCAACCAGCAAGCTGCCGCTGAGCACCAAGCCGCTGACGAGCGCAATTTTGACGCCCAACCATGCCAGCGCTTGCGCCTGTGCCTCGTTGCCTGCACCGCGCCACCAACTCACGCGCGCGCTGATGGCAATCCCCAGTGACAGCGGCACCATGTAGCACACGGCAGCCAAATTGGCCGCAATTTGATGGCTGGCTGCAGCCAGTGCCCCTTGGCGGGCAACAAACAAAGCCACCAGGGTGAAGGAAGTGACTTCAACCAAGATAGACAGCCCCGCAGGCACGCCCAAGCGTAAAAAAGCACCCAAACGGCGCCAATCAGGGGCTTCCATGCGTTGCCAAAGCTGCAGCGGAGCGTAGAGCTTTTGGCAGCGCATCAAAATCACCGCCAAGATGGCAATCGCGTAATCCACCAGCAAAGTGGCCCAGGCACAGCCGGCAGCGCCTTGGGCTTCAATGCCCCAGCCACCAAAAGTGAACCAGATCGACAGCGGCAATTTCAGCACCAGGGCGCCGACTTGCAACCACGTCACCAGTTGGGGGTGCCCCAGTGCCTGGTTGAGTGTGGTGTAGAGGCGGAAAAACATGGCCGATGGCAACGCCCAGCCCACAATCATCAAGTAGGCGCGCACATCGGCTTGCATGCTTTCAGGCACTTCGGTCCAGGCCAGCAGGGTGTCAGGAAAGACCAGCACCAGCATGCCCAAGGCCGTAAAGCCGAAGGCGAGGTAGAGCGACTGGCGGAAAGAGGCGCCAATCGCTGTGGTCTCCCCCTTGCCGTGCTGCTCTGCCCAGATGGGCAGCAGGGCCTGCAAAACGCCCATGAGTGAGACGTAGACGCTCACAAACACCGCCGATGCGACGGACAAGGCAGCCAGCGCATCGGAGGAAAAGCGCCCTGCGACAATGGTGTCCGTCACGCCAAAGGCCATTACAGCCAATTGCCCAGCAAGCACGGTGCCTGCATGCCGCGCGATGGTGGCAAGTTCACGCATCCATCACTCCCGCTTTAAGGCGCGCGGCGCAGCACCAGCAAGTGATCGCGGCGGTCGGTAGGGCGTGCAACTTGCTCGACCAACAGCCATTGCGCAGCGATGGCGCTGTCCATGGCAGACCAAGCGGCGGGGGTGGCAATCAGCCAGTTGCAAGTGGTGCCTGTGGCCGTGTTCAAGCCGCTTTCTAGCTTCCATGGCGTGTGAAAGCGAAATGCGGTGGTGAGCGCGGCGTTAAAGCCCAGGGTGTGTACGCACTGCACATGCTTGGGCATGACTTGGGCAACTGCATTCACATGGGGCGCATAGCTGCGGCCATAGTCCAGCATGGGCAGCCACAGCGTCATCAACAGCACCCAGCCCAGCACGGTGCCGCCAGCGGGTACGGCCAAGCTCTTCCAGATGGCTGCGCGATGGCGGCGTGTACGCCAAGCCACCAACAGCAGCCAGGCAGCGGTGGCTGCCAGCGCCACCAAGAAGGGAAAGAGGGCAAATGAAGGTTCAAAACCAATCGCCAGGCGCTGTACGTTCTCTGCGGGCTTGGCGGGAAAGCCGGTTTGCACGGAAATCCATACCACCCACATCGTGATGGCCGAGATGGAAAAGAAGAACAGTGTCAGCCAATCGATTAACGCTGCCAAGCTGCGTTTGAAGGTAGGCAGTGCAAATGCAGCCAGGGCGGCAATGGCAGGCAGTGCCAGAATCAAGGCGCGGTCACCGTCCTGGGTGAAGATGGTACAAAACAGTGCCGTGGCCCATAGCCACAACGGCCATGCCACATGGGGGTTGTGCGCAGGGCGTTGCAGCTGCCAGCGCCAGCGCCACATGGCCCACAGCGACAAAGGCCAGGCGGGCCAGCTGAACCACATCAGCAAACGCGCAAGGCTTTGCCAGTCTTTGCCCTGTACCCAGGGGTTAATCAGGCGGTACTCCCACAGGCCCAAGGCCGAGGCGGTAGCCGCGGCGACGCCGGTTGACAGCAACCACCACGCGGTCCAGCTATAGCACTGGGGCAGTTTAGGGGTTTGAATGCACAGCGCCATGGCAGTGGCACCTGCGCCCAGAACGGCCGCCATAGATGGTGCGCCTGCCAATGTGAGCGCCAGCGTGCCGAGTAACGCAGCCACTGCTGATAACTTGGGTTGCCACCACATGGAGGCCGCTGCAAAAAAGATGGCGCTGACAGCGCTCAGTTGCACAAGCGTATGGCTGGTTTCGTGAGAGAGTTGGGCCAGGCCCAAGCAAGCCAACAGCGCCAGCAAGCCACCATCGGCCAGTGCACGTGCATAGTCGGTGGGAGAGGCTTCTCCGCCAAAGGCAAAAGCCACGGGCTGTGCACCTGGGCTGCGTGCCAAGTTAAACACCGCACGCCAAGTGCACAGCAGTGTCAGTGCAAGCAGAAGTATGAAGGGCAGGCGCACTACCAAGTCTGCAGGCATGGCGGCTGGCAGCCACTGCAGCGCCCAAGCACCCAGCCAGTATTGCAGCAAGCCTGGGGCGCTGGGCACCATGCCATCCAGCTGTGGCTGCAGCCACGAACTCTCTCCCTGTGCCATGGCTTGCATATAGCCAAATGCCGTCATGTCTACGTCACGCCAGGGCTCTCTGCCTACAAAACCTGCGAAGATGTAGATAGTGCACAACAGCAACATGATCCAGCGAGGCAAGCTGCGGGCTGCATTGTGGGCAACGATGGCGGGTGAGGGCGGATTCATGAAAGCATTCTCAGCAGGCCTGATACAAGCCGGACGATGGATCAAAAATGAGATTGGGGGTTAAGCATGCCACGACTGCAGTGAATGTGCTGCGATGTTGCCGTTGGCAAGATGGCTGCTGCTTGCAAATGAAAAAAGGCAGTCTGGTCGCCCAGACTGCCTTTTGGCGAAGAGGTAAAAAATTACTTCTTGCCGAAGCGGTTGCGGAACTTTTCCACACGGCCGCCCATGTTGTCCACCGACTTTTGTGTGCCAGTGTAGAAGGGGTGCGATTCAGAAGAAGTATCCAGTTTGAACAGAGGATATTCCTTGCCTTCGAAAGTTTCTGTTTCTTTGGTGTTGACGCAAGAACGTGTTACGAACTTGAAGTCGTTGGACATGTCAACGAACAGAACTTCACGGTAATCGGGGTGGATGCCTTCTTTCATGATCTTCCTTTAGTCAAGTGCGGCAGCCGTGTCGAACCCGAAGCAACCTTTGCTCCGAAAATGCATTCCACATACTTACCGCAATAAAAGCCCCGCATTATAGCTTGAGGGGCCAAATTTCTGCCAAGCGCCTGGGCTATTTAGCCACCGCGACGCATCATGTCGAAGAACTCGACGTTGGTCTTGGTTTGCTTCATGTTTTTGAGCATGAGCTCCATCGATTCGATTTCGTCCATGTTGTACATGAACTGACGCAAGATGCGTGTCTTTTGCAGAATCTCAGGAGGCAATAGCAACTCTTCGCGGCGAGTCCCCGATTTGGATAGGTCGATTGCCGGGAACACGCGCTTTTCGTACAGGCGACGGCTCAGGTGGATTTCGCAGTTGCCGGTGCCCTTGAATTCTTCAAAGATCACTTCGTCCATGCGCGAGCCGGTGTCCACCAGTGCGGTGGCGATGATGGTCAGCGAGCCGCCTTCTTCCACATTGCGTGCCGCGCCAAAGAAGCGCTTGGGGCGATGCAGTGCATTGGAGTCCACACCACCGGAGAGCACCTTGCCCGACGAAGGAACGACGTTGTTGTAAGCACGGGCCAAACGTGTGATCGAGTCCAGCAGGATCACCACATCTTTTTTGAGCTCAACCAAGCGCTTGGCGCGTTCAATCACCATCTCGGCCACGTGCACGTGGCGAGTGCCAGGCTCGTCAAAGGTCGAGGCGATGATTTCACCCTTGACCGAGCGCTGCATTTCCGTCACTTCTTCTGGGCGCTCGTCCACCAGCAACACCATCAGGTGCACATCGGGATTGTTGGCTGTGATGGCGTGGGCAATGTGCTGCATCATCATGGTCTTGCCGCTCTTGGGAGGGGCAACTATCAGTGCGCGCTGGCCGCGGCCGATCGGGGCAATGATGTCAATGATGCGGCCGGTGATGTTCTCTTCGCTCTTGATGTCGCGCTCAAGCTTCATCTGTTCCTTGGGGAACAGGGGCGTCAAGTTCTCGAACATCACCTTGTGCTTGTTCGACTCGGGCGAGTTGCCGTTGACCTTGTCCAGCTTGGTCAGTGCAAAGTAGCGTTCGCCATCTTTGGGTGTGCGCACTTCACCTTCGATCATGTCGCCAGTGTGCAGGTTAAAACGGCGTACCTGGCTGGGCGAGATGTAGATGTCGTCGGTGCTGGCGGTGAAGTTGGTGTCGGGGCTGCGCAGAAAGCCAAAGCCATCGGGCAGAATTTCCAGCACGCCGTCAGCGAACACTTGCTCGCCGGCTTTGGCCCGCTTTTTGATGATGGCGAACATCAGCTCTTGCTTGCGCATGCGGCCAACGTTTTCAATATCAAGCGCTTCGGCCTGCTTCAACACTTCAGACACGTGCAGTGCCTTGAGTTCGTTAAGGTGCATCTGGAGTTACTCCTTGCAAGGAGTTCAAAGAAATCTGGGGATGTGGCGAATGCCAGAGTAATCGGCGAGGAGCGCAGTACGTCGATGGCTTGCCAAGATGATCAGAAGCGGCCGCCAATGCTTTGGGCCGTGATCAGGAATTGATTATGACAGGAAAAGAAAGCAAATTGCACACTAGTTTGTGTATGGCAATTTGCAAAGATGTGGTGCGAGGCTGACACAGGCCTGCATATGACTGCCAGAGCACGCTGCGCGCCTGCTCTGGCTTGGGGATTTAAGCGATCTGCTGATCGATGAATGCCGTCAATTGGGGCTTGGCCATGGCGCCTACCTTGGTCGCTACCAGTTCACCGTTCTTGAATACCATCAATGTGGGGATGCCGCGAATGCCGAACTTGGCAGGGATTTCGCGGTTTTCGTCCACGTTCATCTTGGCAATCGTGATCTTGCCTTCGTAGGTCTTGGCGACGTCGTCCAGAATAGGTGCAATCATCTTGCAAGGGCCACACCATTCGGCCCAGTAGTCCACCAGCACGGTGCTGCCGGGTTGCAGCACGTCGGCTTCAAAGCTGGCATCGGTGACATGCTTGATGAGTTCGCTTGCCATGAAGTTATTTCCTTGTTGTGTAGTTGGGGCGGGTGCGCTCACGCGCGCACGTTGGAAGTCCCAATAATTGTGACAGAAACGAATGTCCGGGCGTGCAGCATGGCTGCGCAAAATACCTATGCCGCGTATAGCTGTGTGCAATGGGGCTAAGGGCGTGGGCAGGGCTGGGTCTTGGGCGAGGCGTTATGCTGCCTGCCCTTTGGTGTTGGGTCACCGTGTCATTGTGAAAGATTGGGTTGCTTATGTCTGCTGCCGCGCTACTGCCAGCTTTGAAATGTGATGTTGCGATTGTGGGGGCTGGCCCTGCAGGGTTGATGGCGGCAGAAGTGTTGTCGGCCCAAGGCGTGCAGGTGCATGTGTTTGATGGCAAGGCCTCGGTGGGGCGCAAGTTTTTGCTGGCCGGCAAAGGGGGGTTGAACCTCACCCACTCGGAAGCTTTTGAGCGGTTTGTGGAGCGCTACGGCGATGCGCAGCCCATGCTGCGGCCGCTGCTGCAAGAGTTTGGCGCAGACACGCTGCGTGCTTGGGCGCAGAGCCTGGGCGTTGGCACGTTTGTGGGCTCCTCGGGCCGTGTGTTCCCCACCGATATGAAGGCGGCGCCCTTGCTGCGCGCGTGGCTGGCGCGCTTGCGTGCACAAGGCGTGGTGTTTCATATGCGGCACTTATGGAAAGGCTGGAATGCCGATCAAGCCTTGCTGATGGATACCCAGGAAGGGGTGTTGCCTGTGCAGGCCACGGCGACCTTGCTGGCGCTGGGCGGCGGAAGCTGGGCGCGCTTGGGCTCCGATGGCGCCTGGGTGCCACTGCTGCAAGCCAAGGGGGTGGATGTGGCCAGTCTGCAATCTGCCAATTGCGGTTTTGATGTGGGCGAGCCTGCAGCGGTGACGCCAGAGACCGCAACCCGTCGTGACTTCTTCAAAGAGCTGGTAGGGGCCAAGCCGCAGATTGCCAAGGGCTGGAGCGCGGTGTTTGGTGAGCGTTTTGCGGGCGCGCCGCTGAAGTCGGTGGCGATTCACTTTACGGACAGCCTGGGGCGTAGCTTTGAGCGCCGCGGAGAGTTTGTGGTCACTGCCACTGGTGTGGAGGGCAGTTTGATTTATGCCGTCTCCAACTTGCTGCGCGATGAAATCACGCGTACTGGCAGCGCCACTTTTGCGTTGAATTTGTTGCCCGCTTTCTCGCCTGAAAAGGTGTTACAAGAAGTGCGTCACCCGCGTGGCGCGCGCAGTTTGTCGAGCCACCTCAAAGGGCGCTTGGGGTTGGACGGGGTGAAGGCGGGCTTGCTGTACGAAGTGCTCAGCAAAGAGACCATGCAAAACCCGGTCAAGCTGGCGCAGGCCATCCAATGTCTGCCGATCACCGTGGTGGCTGCGCGCCCGATGGATGAGGCCATCAGCACTGCGGGTGGGGTGAAGTGGGCAGCGCTGGATGAGCAACTGATGTGCAAGGCGCTGCCTGGCGTGTTCTGCGCAGGCGAGATGGTGGACTGGGAGGCACCTACGGGTGGCTATCTGCTCACCGCTTGCTTTGCCACGGGTGCACGCGCTGCACGTGGCATACAGTCGTTTTTGCAGTCATAAATCAATAGCTGCTAGCGCTTGTGAATCAATGATTGCAGTTAGTTTATTTATTGAAGTCTTTTATTGATAAGTGCAGCAAGCTATGGTTATTGAATATTTACTCTGTCGGTGACCTCTCATGTGCACATGTCTTTGCGTGATGTTTTAGAGCGCTGGCAGGCGCCTATCTATCTGGTAACTGTGGTGCTTGCGGCTGTTTTTGCCTGGCAGTTTGATGGCATGCAGGTGCTGGAAGTGGCCATCAACCCGGCGCTGGCGCTCATGCTGTACGTCACTTTTTTGCAGGTGCCGTGGACGGAATTGCGCGCGGTGTGGGTGCAAGGCCGTTTTTTACTGGCGCTGCTGGTGACCAATTTTGTAGCGATTCCCTTGCTGGTAGGTGTGCTGAGCCTGATGCTGCCCAGCGATGATCTGCTGCGCTTTGGCGTGCTGCTGGTGTTGCTGGCGCCTTGCATTGATTACGTGGTCACCTTCGCGCACATGGGCAAGGCGGATGCGCGGCTGCTTCTTGCTTGCACCCCCGTGTTGCTGGTGGTGCAAATGTTGCTGCTGCCCTTTTATATAGAGGTCATGCTGGGTTCGCAGGCTGCAGACTGGGTGCAGCTGGGGGCGTTTGTTGACGCCTTCATAGGGCTGATTGTGGCGCCGCTGGTGCTGGCAGTGGCCACGCAATGGTGGGCGCAGCGCTCCAGTGCAGGTCAGCGTTGGAGTGCTGTACTGGCTTTGCTGCCCGTGCCGGCCACGGCGATGGTTTTATTTGTGGTGATGGCGGCCGTGGTGCCGCAGCTGGGGGCTGCACCTGATGCAGTCAGGCAGGTACTGCCGGTTTATGTGGCGTTTGCGGTGCTGGCGCCTGCGATAGCTTGGTGTGTGGCCCAACTTTTCAAGCTGCCTGCACCTGCCGCGCGGGCAGTCGCTTTCAGCGGCAGTACGCGCAATTCATTGGTGGTGCTGCCGCTGGCATTGGCAGTGCCTGGCGCTATGCCTGTGCTGCCTGCCGTGATTGTGGCGCAGACCCTGGTGGAGCTGCTCAGTGAACTGGTGTACATCCAGCTCATGCCCAGGCTGCGTTAGGTTAGATCAGCAGGTGAGCGTGCGCTAGCCTGCATACAGCTGCGGCAGGGCAGCACACAGCGCAATCAGCATGTTGAGATGGGATGGGGGCGAGTATTTCTTTGCTTGCCAAAGATGCCCTATAGAACAGTTGACAACCCTTACCTCGGCACTGGTTCCACAGTTAGGGCTGCTTGGTTCCCCACCTGACCCGGTTGGCCGCTTCCCCATGCGAGGGGGGCTGTCAGGACTGATTATAGGTTGGTTTGCGTCACACAGAAGTGACGTACGCAGATAAACATGCCTACGCCAAGGATGTAAAGCCTGTAGCCCGTAGAATTCGCCCCTATGTCTTATCTCGTGCTCGCTCGTAAATACCGTCCTCGCAACTTCGCCGAAATGGTGGGGCAGGAGCACGTCGTGCAAGCTTTGGGCAATGCGCTCACGCAGCAGCGTTTGCACCATGCCTATTTGTTCACGGGAACACGTGGCGTGGGCAAGACCACGGTGTCGCGTATTTTTGCCAAGTCGGTGAACTGCACGGGCGCTGATGGCCAAGGTGGTATCACGGCCACGCCCTGTGGCGTATGCCCTGCATGTACTGAAATTGATAGCGGACGCTTTCCAGACTATATCGAGCTGGATGCGGCGTCGAACCGTGGTGTGGATGAGGTGCAAAGCCTGTTGGAGCAGGCGGTGTACAAGCCGGTGCAAGGGCGCTTTAAGGTCTTCATGATCGACGAGGTGCACATGTTGACCAACACGGCCTTCAACGCGATGTTGAAGACGCTGGAGGAGCCACCGGAGTACCTCAAGTTTGTGCTGGCCACCACCGACCCACAAAAAGTGCCGGTGACGGTGCTTTCGCGTTGTTTGCAGTTCAATCTGCGCCCAATGGCACCAGAGACAGTCTTTGAGCACCTTACCCAGGTGCTTGCCAAAGAAGCCATTCCGGCAGAACCGCAGGCGCTCAAATTGTTGGCGCGTGGGGCGCGTGGCTCCATGCGCGATGCTTTGTCATTGACCGATCAGGCCATCGCTTTTGGCTGTGGGCAATTGCAAGAAGACGCTGTGCGCCAGATGCTGGGGAGTGTGGACCGCAGCTATGTGTTTCGTCTGATTGCGGCCTTGGCCCAAGGCGATGGACGCACCGTGGTCGAAACCGTGGATGCATTGCGCTACAACGGGGTGTCCGCCGCTTCCACGCTGGAAGAAATGTCTTCTGTACTCCAGCGTATGGCGGTCATGCAGGTGGTGCCTGATATGGCGGCAGCAGTGGATCAGGCCGATCCTGATGCCGCAGCAATGGCTGATTTGGTGCAAGTTATGCCTGCTGATGAGACACAGTTGCTCTACAGCATTTGCTTGCACGGACGCCAAGAACTCGGTTTGGCGCCTGATGAGTACGCTGCGCTCACCATGGCGCTGTTGCGTCTGCTGGCGTTCAAGCCGCAAGCGGTCTCGCAAACAGGTGCAACGGCATCTGCGGCAGAAAAAAAAACACTGAATCTGCCTGATTTGCCTGCTGCTAAGACTCAAACTGAGCCACAGCAGCCACAGCAGC
>NZ_DLTI01000013.1:22843-112481 GCF_002501455.1 Comamonas sp. UBA7840
CCACAGCAGCCACAGCAGCCACAGTCTGTGAAAGTGGTGCCAGCGCAGATTCCGGTTGCTGTGCAAGAGCACGAGGCTTTGAACACCGCGGTGTTGGAGCAAGACCGATCCGCGCAGGAGATGCCGCCGCCATGGGAGGAGCTGCCCCCAGAGGCGATGGATACCGTGCCCGGCTACCTCGCTGAACAGCCCCCGGTATGGGACGATGTTCCCCTAGAAGCTTCGCTTTCGGCAGAAAGCGAAGCCGTGCAAGTGCCAGTAAAGGGCGTGGCGCAGGATGCAATTCAAGCGCTGGAGCCAACTCCCCTGGGGGATACATGGCATGCCATCGTCACGCAACTGGATGAGTCACAGGCGATTGTTGCGCTGGTGCGTGAGCTGGCGATGCAGTCTCAGCTGATCGCGCAAGAAGGCCATGTGTGGACATTGCGCGTGCAGCGCACTTCGCTCAACCAGGCGATGCCACGTGAACGTTTGCTCAAGGCTTTGGCGCACATCACAGATTGCACCAGCTTGCATGTGGAAAATGGCAAGGTCTCCGATACGCCTGCGTTGCGCAACAAGGCGCGCGCTGAAGCACGGCAAAAACAAGCGGAAGCGATTGTGATGAACGACCCCAGCGTGCAGCACCTGCAGCAAAGTTTGGGTGCCACCATCGTGCCCGGTAGCATTCGCCCGGTATAAGTGAAACAACGTTCGGGGTGTGCCAAGTCGTGGCACTATTGGCACCATCTGATTTTTAAGTGACAAACAAAGGAAACCAACCATGTTCAACAAAGGACAACTCGCCGGTTTGATGAAGCAAGCGCAAGCCATGCAGGACAACCTGAAGAAGGCGCAAGATGAACTGGGCAACGTCGAAGTAGAAGGCGAGTCGGGCGCAGGCTTGGTGAAGGTGGTGATGACTTGCAAGCACGACGTCAAGCGCGTGACCATTGACCCGAGCCTGCTGGGCGAAGACAAGGACATGCTGGAAGACTTGGTCGCTGCTGCTTTCAACGCAGCTGTGCGCAAGGCAGAAGAAACTTCCAACGAAAAAATGTCCAAGCTGACTGCTGGCATGCCTGGTCTGCCAGGTGGGATGAAGTTCCCCTTCTAAATCACAGGGGACCAGTTGATGCAAGGGAAAGCGTCTGCGCTTTCCCTTTTTTCTTGGTGTTTAG
This sequence comes from Comamonas sp. UBA7840, assembly GCF_002501455.1. Classification (NCBI taxonomy): domain Bacteria; kingdom Pseudomonadati; phylum Pseudomonadota; class Betaproteobacteria; order Burkholderiales; family Comamonadaceae; genus Comamonas; species Comamonas sp. UBA7840. Next base: position 24,007 of record NZ_DLTI01000013.1, read on the forward strand.
GTGTTAGTCATGTCAGATCTGCAGCCACTCGATCCACTCATTCAGGCCTTGCGTCGCTTACCCGGAGTTGGGGTGAAGTCTGCGCAGCGCATGGCCTTTCACTTGATGCAGCGTGACCAAGAGGGTGCGCGCGTGCTCTCGCGTGCCTTGATGGAAGCGGTGGACTCTGTGCAGCACTGCACGCGCTGCAACACCTTTACGCACGATGTGGTGTGCCCTATTTGCCAGGATGCAGGGCGTGATGCTGCGCGTTTGTGTGTGGTGGAGACGCCAGCCGATCTGGCAGCGATGGAGCGCACGGGCGCCTACAGTGGTTACTACTTTGTGCTGATGGGGCGCATATCGCCCATGGATGGTGTGGGTGCCAAGGACATTGGCTTGCCACAGCTGTTGCAGCGGGTCGTGGATGGTGCTGTACAAGAGGTTATTTTGGCTACGAGCTTTACCACGGAGGGCGAAGCGACGGCGCATGCCGTGACGGAGTTGATGCAGGGGCGCAATATTCATGTGACGCGTTTGGCGCGTGGTGTCCCCGTGGGCAGTGAACTGGAGTACGTGGATCTGGGCACGATTGCGCATGCCTTGGTGGAGCGGCGCTAAAGAGCGGCCTTCATGCGTACCAAAAAGCCCTGCACTGCAGGGCTTTTTGGATGGTGACGCGCCACTAAGCGGCGGTGCAGTGCTTAGCGTTTTTTCTTGGTAGGCGTGCCGCCTTTGCTTTTTTGTGCCACCTTGGTGTTAGCTGCTTTCTTGGTGACAACTGTGGAGCGCACCTGTTTGGTTGGGGCTGACTTTTTGTTGTTAGCGCCTGCAGCCTGAATTTTCACGGTTTTGTAGATATCGAGTGACTGGCCTGCTGAGAGCTTGGCGGTGGTTTTGATGTCATTCCAGCGCGCCAAGTTGGCCACAGTCACGCCGTTGCGGCTGGCCACTTTGGCCATGGTGTCGCCCTTGCGAACCTTGACGGGAGTGCGGCGCGTGACTTCGGTGATTTCTGGAGCAAAGGCCAGTGTGCCGTGGTCTGCAATGTGCGAGGACACATCGCTCAGGTGCTGTGACGTGCGCGGCACCATCAGCGCTGAGCCTGACTTGATCATCATGCGCGGAGGAATGCGGTTGACGCTGCGTAAGTCGGCTTCGCTCATGCCTACGCGTTGCGCGGCGTTGGCTACGGTCATGGTGCTGGGGGCAACCCATACGGTCCAGCTGGCATATTGGCCGTCGTTGTAGGCAGCAAAGTTGCGCTGAAAGACTTTGGCGTTGTCCCAAGGCAGCAGGATTTGCGTTGTGCCGCCGGCAAAAATGGTGGGGCGGTGAAAAGAGGGGTTCAGTGCCTTGAAGTCTTCCAAGCGCACGTCAGCCAGGCGCGCAACCAGCTCTACGTCCATATCGCGCTTGATGTCGACGGCTTGGAAGTAGGGGTGGTTTTCAATATTGGGCAGCTCAATATTGAACTTCTCGGGGTCAGCAATGATGTTTTTGACCGCCTGCAGTTTGGGTACGTAATTGCGGGTTTCGTTGGGCATGCTCAGCTCGACATAGCTGGTGCCTTGCCCCTGTTTCTCATTGCGTTTGATAGCGCGACCTACGCTGCCTTCGCCCCAGTTATATGCGGCCAGTGCCAAATGCCAGTCACCAAACATGCGGTGCAGTTTTTCAAGGTAGTCCAGCGCGGCCCTGGTGGATGCAAGCACATCACGGCGGTCGTCGCGAAAGGCATTTTGGGTCAGATCAAAGTAAGAACCTGTAGCGGGCATGAATTGCCACATGCCCGCAGCCTTGGCGCTGGAGACGGCTTGAGGGTTGAACGCGCTTTCAATGTAGGGCAGCAATGCCAGCTCGGTGGGCATGTTGCGCTGCTCCAGCTCTTCTACGATGTGGTAGAGGTATTTGCTTGAACGCGTGGTCATGCGGTCGATGTAATCGGGGCGGCTGCCATACCACTGCTCTTGGGCGTCGACCAGATCGTGCTCCAGATCTGGAATCGCAAAGCCCTTGCGAATACGCTCCCACAGGTCGTTGTTCGACTCCAGTGATGCGACTTTGGAAGTGCCGGTATGCGCGCGCGTGATAGGCTTGAGCGGTGCGTCGTAAGAGGTGGGTGATGTCGCGCAGCCAGCAAGCCATACGACGCTGAAGGCAATAAAAAGATGGCGCAGGTTCATCAGAATGCGTTTTTCCATTCACGCAGCGTGGCCAGCACGCTTGCGGGTTGTTCGGTTTGGGTGTCGGGACGAAAGCGCAGTGCACTTTGCACTACCTGCTTAACGTCGCAACGCAAAAAAGGGTTGATCGCAAGCTCTTGCGCCAGCGTGGAAGGCAGCGTAGGGCGCTGCTGCTGGCGCAGTGCTTCACAATGCGCGCGGTATTGGAGCAAAGCGGTGTTGCTTGGTTCCACCTCGCATGCAAATTTCAGATTGCTGACAGTGTATTCATGTGCACAAGCCACACGGGTGTTCTGTGGCAACTGGGCCAGTTGCTGTAGCGATGCATGCATTTGCTCTGCAGTGCCTTCAAACAGGCGACCACAGCCACCAGAAAATAGGGTGTCGCCACAGAACAAAATCGGCGCTTGATCGGCAGGCTCGCAATACCACGCAATATGACCAGCGGTATGACCGGGAACCTCCAGCACACGCCACGGCATGCCCAAGAGATGCAACTGGGTGGCGGCGTCCACGCGCACCACGGGCTCAGGCAGCACTTCAAACGCGGGGCCGTATACCAAGGCGCCTGTGGCGTCGCGCAAGGCGTTAACGCCACCCACATGGTCAGCATGGTGGTGGGTCACTAGAATGGCTTGGAGTTGCAGCTGGAGTGCTTGCAGCGCAGCTTGAACGGGCGCGGCGTCACCGGGGTCGACCACCAGGGCTTGCTTGCTGTTGTGCAGCAGCCAGATGTAATTGTCAGAAAACGCGGGCAACGGCAAAAGGTTCATGAACGAGGCAAGTGAAAAAAGTCATCCGTGGATGGCAAAAGCTTTTGGGCGCTACTTGCTCGACTGGGAGCAGCAGCGCTGCGATGAGGCGGTGGCTGATATTTTCGGCTATCACAGCGTGCAACTGGGCTTGCCCATGTTGCACGCTCTGCGTCATAACCGCATGCCCCACCGATGGGTGGCAGCGCCGAGTCTCGATTTAAACCTTGATCGACCAGCTTGCCAAGACCCCGAGCAAGTTCAGCTATTTTGTGCCCCTGAGGCTTTGCCTTTTGCCGAAGCCAGCATTGATCTGCTGGTGCTGCCGCACACCCTGGAGCTGTGCCAGGACCCGCATGCAGCCTTGCGCGAGGCGGTGCGGGTGCTGGTGCCAGAGGGGCGTCTTTTGCTGTTCGGGCTCAACCCCTTTAGCTTGTGGGGACTTCAGCACGGCCTGGAGCGCACACAGGCGCCCAGCTTGAATGCCTGCAAAGGACTGCCTTATTGGCGCGTGCGTGACTGGCTGCAAGTGCTAGCGATGGATGTGGTTGCTGCGGATTTTGGCTGTCACGCCCCGGCTGTGGACAGTGAGGCTTGGCTGCAGCGCTGGCGTTGGATGGACAAGCTGGGCAACAAGGCGTGGCCCGTGCTGGGCGGTGCATACTGCGTGCTGGCTGTGAAAAAGGTGCACGGCATGCGGCTGATGGAGCCTGCATGGCGCTCTCGCAAAGCGACAGCGTCAGCGGCCACGGCGGCAGCGTGCCAGCAAGCACCGCAAAGGAAAGAAATTTGAACCAGGTTGTGATTTATACGGACGGTGCCTGCAAAGGCAACCCCGGCCCCGGTGGCTGGGGGGTGTTGCTACAGGCGGGCCCCCACACCAAAGAACTGTTTGGTGGTGAGTTGGGCACCACCAATAACCGCATGGAGTTGCAGGCCGTGATTGAGGCGCTGCGCGCGCTCAAGCGCCCTTGTGATGTCCAGCTGTTTCTGGACAGTGAGTACGTGCGTAAAGGCATTACGGAGTGGATTCATGGCTGGAAAGCCAAAGGCTGGAAGACTGCATCCAAACAACCGGTAAAAAATGTCGAGCTGTGGCAGGAGCTGGATGCGTTGGTGGCCACCGCAGGGCACCGTATTGAGTGGCGCTGGGTCAAGGGCCATGCAGGTGACCCGGGCAATGAAAAGGCCGATGAGCTGGCCAACAAGGGCGTGGAGAAAGCTTTGGGAAGAATCTAAAGCAGCTTAAAAAAATAGTAGCTTTTAGCACTTATATGCAAAGGACTTCAGATGGTTTTGTATCTGAAGTCCTTTGTTTTTAAGCGCTGCAAGCTCTGATTTATGCAGCTTTCTGCCACGGTGCAGGTGCCCGTGGCAACTGCAGCGTAGTGGCCAGCCCTGGGCTGGCAAGCTGCCAAGTGATGCTGCCTTGGTGCGACGCTGTTTCGCCGTGTCGCTCATCTGTGCTGCCTATGGTTTCAGGCCTCGTCGCAGTCGCACATTTTGTTGATGGACTGACGCGTTTGAGCGGCGCTTAGATCGCAACGGGCAACTGCTCTTCGACGTCCTGCGTGGACAGGGGGCGCGTGGTGCGGCCAATTTCTTGGCCATTGCGCAGCACCACCAGCGTGGGCCAGAGCTTGACTTTGAAGTGGCGGCCAAGTTTGCGGCCGGGGCCGTCTTCGATTTTGATGTGCGTAATGTCGCGGCGCTCTTGCAAGGCTTCGCGCAAGAAAGGCTGTGCGCCTTGGCAGTGGGGGCACCAGTCCACGCCGAACTCCACAGCCACGGTGCCGGGCAGATCGGCCAAGTCTTCGGGTGATGGTGCTGGGTCGGTAAAAGCAGTTGCAAAAGCCATGGAGTCTCCTTGTGGGTTGTAGTGGGTAGCCGGGCGGTGCATGGTCTGCGGATGGGGCCATAGCGTCAATCCGCAGTGTTAGGCATTCTGTAGCGCCATCAACTCTTGCAGGGTATTGGCATTGGCAAAGGCCTGCACGTTGTCGCCGGGGGCATCAAAGGTGCACAGCGCTTGGGGGTGTTGGGCCGTCCACGCATCAATCTTGCGCCCACCTGCGGCTACAAAGGCTTGCAGGCTGGGTAGCACGCTGCGGTGCAGCAAGGCAAACACGGGCTGGGGGCGGACTTGCAGCGTGCCATCGCGGCCAACTTCAGGGCCTGCTGCCAGCACGATGGTGGCGCTGGCTTGCTGGGCTGCAGCGGTCATGCGCTGGGCCAGATCCAGCGGAAAACAGGGGCTGTCGCACGGCACGGTCAGCAGCCATTCCGTGGTGCAGTGGCTCAGCCCGGTGAGAAAGCCTGCCAGTGGGCCGGCATAGTCAGGCAGCACATCAGGGTGCACTGGCGCACCAAAGCCTTGGTAGGTGTCTAAGCTGCGGTTGGCGTTGAGCATGCAGTGGCCCACTTGCGGTTGCAAGCGCTGTAGCGCGTGCAAAGCCAGAGGCTGGCCTTTGAAAGGTTGCAGGCCTTTGTCGACACCGCCCATGCGGCTGCCGCGTCCACCGGCCAGGATGAGGCCGGTGATGTCTTGCGAAGAAATCATGCGATTGTGTGCCACGTTGCTTGTAAAAAAGCCAAAGTATGGCGCCAATAGCCAAGACTTAGCCGCCGATGTAGCTCATTTCTACACGTTTGCGGCCTTGGGCGGCTTCCGGCGGCAGTTGGGCGCGCAGCTCGGAGTAGCGGTCATTGCGCTGGCCCCAGATATGGCCCAGCGCATTGCTGATGGTGGCGTCGTCGGCATCGCCGCGCAGCAACTCACGCAAATCCCAGCCTTTATCGGCAAACAGGCACAGGTACATGCGGCCTTCGGTGGACAGGCGGGCGCGGTTGCAGTCTCCGCAAAAAGCCTGGGTCACGCTGCTGATGACGCCAATTTCGCCCAGTTGGGGATCGTGCTGGCCGTGGGCATCTGCATAGCCCCAGCGCTTGGCGGTTTCGCCGGGTGCAGTGGGGTCCAGCTGTACCAAGGGCATGTCGGCGTTGATCAGGTTTACAACGTCTGCGGAAGGCAGTACCTCGTCCATGCACCAGCCGTTGGTAGCGCCCACGTCCATGTATTCAATAAAGCGCAGCGTTACGCCGGTGCCACGGAAGTGGCGCGCCATGGGCAGAATCTGCGACACGTTGGTGCTGCGCTTGACCACCATGTTGACCTTGATGTCTTGCAGCCCGGCTTCGCGGGCGGCTTCAATCCCATCCAGCACATCGGCGACGGGGAAGTCCACATCGTTCATGCTGCGGAAGGTGGCGTCATCCAAGCCATCCAGGCTCACGGTCACACGTTTGAGACCTGCGTCTTTGAGTAACTGGGCCTTGCGGCGCAGCAAAGAGCCGTTGGTGGTCAGCGTGATGTCCAGCGCATCGCCTTCGGGGGTGCGCAGCGCAGACAACTGGGCAATCAACTGCTCCAGCCCTTTGCGCAGCAGCGGCTCGCCGCCGGTCAGGCGGAATTTGCGCACGCCATGTGCGGTGAAGATGCGTGCCAGGCGCGTGATTTCTTCAAAGGTCAGCAGCGCCTTGTGCGGCAGATAGGGATAGTCTTTGTCGAAGACGTCCTTGGGCATGCAGTAGGCACAGCGGAAGTTGCAGCGGTCGGTCACGCTGATGCGCAGATCGCGCAGCGGGCGCGCGCGCTGATCCAGCAATTGCCCGGAGGGGGCAATGTGCGGGGCATTCAAAGGGGCTTGGAGAAGTCCATACCTTTGCTCAACCAAAGGAATCACGCGATCAACCATAGGCTGGAGATTGTGCCGCAAGGCTGTCAGTCGTGTTGGCCACAGGGTTTGCGCAGGCTAGACTTTTTCTGCCTGCGCGGGCGGCTGTGCAGCGCTTTTGCCTTCGGGAAAAATCCAGCCTACAAATTGCGGGTGGTATTGGGCGACTGCAGGGCCGTTGAAGCTCCAGCCTGTACAGCGCCCCAGGTAGGCCGGAGGCTGGTCGGGTGCGGTGTGAAAGGCCGACACAATGCTTTGAAAGGCTGCGGTGGCCATGTTTTGCAGCAACTCCCGCATATGGGTGCACCCCGCCACGCCTGCCAGGTTGGCATCGATGGATTTGCGCCAGCCACGCGCCATGCTGCAGCCCACCATGCGCTGCATGGCGTCCAGGGCGGCGGGGCAGCCTTGTACCGGGTGGGCTTCCATCGCCGCCTCGATGGCTTGCACCACCAGCTGGGTGTTGACAGTGACGCGGATGTGCATGTGGTGGATGGGGTCGCCCGCCTTGCGAATGCCTTCGCCGTTGGGGCGGGGCAGGTCAATGGCTTTGGTGTCCAGCAATTCGCCCTCAATGTCCCACAAGCCATCTGCACGTTCATAGCTGCGGAAATTGACCTGTCGGATGTGCTGGGGGGTGCGTGCCACCGTGGGGGTAGAAAGAGGCATTTTCTGTAATTTGTATAGCTGCTAGCGCTTGTCTATCAAGCGTTAGATGTCAATTTGACTGTGCATACAAGCTCAAGGCTTGAAATAACGGCATTCTGATGGCGGTCAAGTGCCATGTCAGTCACCCAAGCTACGTAAATTTGCATGAAATACGTGTTTTATGTAGACCTGATAAGCGCTGGTAGCTATCAAATATTGATGGTATTTGCCCTCTGGACAGGGGCGGGTGCGGCGTTGACCATGGCAGGGTTTGGACCGTGGTTCGGAGACCGTCATGAAAACCTTGGTGGATCAACTCTCGCAATACGCGGACTATCACCGCGATGGGCGCAACATCCTCACCCACTTTGTGGGTGTGCCCATGATTTTGTGGGCTGTGGTGATTTTGCTGTCGCGCCCGGCGTGGGTGCTGGAGGGCAGTGGTTGGGTGCTCAGCCCCGCAGTGCTGGCCGCGTTGGCGGCCTCGGTGTACTACGTGCTGCTGGATACGCGCTATGGCATCAGCTTGGCCGTGGTGCTGGCGCTGATGCTGGCAGCCGGCGCCTGGCTGGCACAGCAGACGCTGTCGCTCTGGCTGGGCACAGGCATCGGCCTGTTTGTGGTGGGCTGGATCATTCAGTTTGTTGGCCATTACTGGGAAGGGCGCAAACCCGCGTTCATGGATGACATCGTGGGCTTGCTGATTGGCCCGTTGTTTGTGCTGGCGGAAATGGGGTTTGCGCTGGGTTGGCGCAAAGAGGTGCAGCACGCGATTGAATTGCGCTCGGGGCCTGTGGGCCGCACCCAGCAGGCCGCGCTGTAGTTGTCTGCTGCGCGGATATTCGAGGGTTTTGAAAGAAGCAAGCAAGGGCATGCATCTAAAATCAGCAAGTTTTCCCCGACTTGGGGAAGTTTTGTTTCATAACCTGACCAAGCATCATGTCCTTCGAAAAACTGACTCCCGGCAAGAATGCCCCTGAAACGTTCAATGTAGTGATCGAAATTGCTGCCAATTCCGATCCCGTCAAGTACGAAGTGGATAAGGAAACAGGCTGCGTGTTTGTGGACCGTTTCATGGGCACCGCCATGCACTACCCCGTGAACTACGGCTATGTGCCCCAAACGCTGGCAGGTGACGGCGACCCCGTGGACGTGTTGGTCATGACCCCCTTCCCGCTGCCTAGCGGTGTGGTGGTGCCTTGCCGCGCGATTGGTATTTTGCTGATGGAAGACGACGGTGGCGTGGACGGCAAGGTGCTGGCAGTGCCGACCAAGAAGATCTTGCCTGCTTACGACAAGATCGAAACCTTGGCCGATGTGCACGAGCTGACGCTGAACCAGATCCAGCACTTCTTCGAGCACTACAAGGATCTGGAAAAGGGCAAGTGGGTGAAGATCCAAGGCTGGAAGGGCGTGGACGAAGCCAAAAAGGAAATCACGGACGGCATTGCCAACTACAACAAAGCCTAAGAGGCGTGCAGGCAAGCCTGCATTTCTTGAGACTTTTACCTCAAATACTGTAAATTTTTGTTAATGTGCGGACTCCAGTGCGGGGTCTGCACATTTTTTTGCCCGGCCCCGCCAGACTTTCTTGGAGACGAAATGGTTTTGGCGAATATGCGCATGGCTGCAAAGTTGGGCTTGGGATTTGCGCTGGTTAGCTTTCTTACGTTGGCCTTGGGCAGTATTTCTTTGTGGCAGATGCGTCAGATGAACGCAAGCACACAGGCGGTGACACAGCACGCGATGCCCAGTGTGGTGGACGTGGGTAGCATGCGCTCGCTATGGAATAGTCTGCGCCGCGCAGAAGCCGGTGTCTTGAATGTGAACAGCGTGGCAGAGGTGGAAGGCTACGTCACACAAATCACCAAAGTCTTGGAGCAAATTCAAGCGCATGAACGCAGCTTTGAATCGCGTGAGCGCACAGCAGCCGAAAAAGAGCTGATGGCGCGCTATGGGGAGTTGCGCAAGCAATTTCTGCAAGGGCAGCAAAACTTCCTCCAGCTGGCCCGTGAAAAAGACTATGCCGAGCCAGAAGGCGATTTGCTGCTGGGCGATGCGGTGACGAACTTCTATGTGGGCTCCGCAGAGCCGGTGTTTGTGCAGCTGCTGGATGTCTTGGTGCGTTTGGATACCTTGATCCGCGAATACGCCGAGGCCGCTGAAAAAGATGCTGCGCACAGTTTCCAGTTTGCGACGATCTGGGTGCTGGCTGGCATGGCGCTGAGTGCACTCAGCGCCGCAGTTTTGGGCTGGTTAATTACCCGGTCTGTGACCGTGCCGGTGGGGCAGGCCGTGCGTGCAGCACGCAGTATTTCGCAAGGTGATCTGACGCAGCACATTCCCGCCAGCGGAGGCGACGAAATGGGCAAGCTGTTGCAAGAACTCGCCGCCATGCGCAACAACTTGGAGGGGGTGGTCAGCCATGTGCGTAGCAATGCCGATGGTGTGTCCACGTCGAGTGAACAAATTGCCATGGGCAACGCAGACCTGTCGAGCCGCACGGAAGAGCAAGCCAGCGCGCTGCAGCAAACAGCTGCTTCCATGGAGCAGATGGCTGCTACGGTGCGCCACAACGCAGACAGCGCGGCGCAAGCGAATCAGTTGGCAATCAACGCCTCGCAGGTTGCGGTGCGCGGGGGCGAGGTGGTGGGGCAGGTGGTGACCACCATGAAAGACATCGACACCAGCAGCCAAAAAATTGCCGACATCATTGGGGTCATTGATGGCATTGCGTTTCAGACCAACATCTTGGCGCTGAATGCTGCGGTGGAAGCGGCACGTGCTGGTGAGCAAGGCCGGGGGTTTGCGGTGGTGGCCAGCGAGGTGAGGGCCTTGGCCGGCCGCAGTGCGGAAGCTGCGAAAGAAATCAAGCAACTGATTGGTGAAAGCGTGGAGCGCGTGGAGCAGGGAAGCCATTTGGTCGCCCAGGCGGGGACTACGATGGAAGAGGTTGTTACGGCCATTCGTCATGTGTCTGACTTGGTGGGGGAGATCAGCGCCGCCAGCAAAGAGCAAAGCCAAGGCGTCGGCCAGGTCAGTGAAGCGATTGCGCAAATGGATCAGGCCACCCAGCAAAATGCCGCTTTGGTCGAGCAAAGCGCAGCCGCCGCAGAAGGCCTGCAGCGCCAAGCCAAGGATCTGGTGCAGGCCGTATCGAGCTTTAAGGTCAAGCTTTCGGGCGAGCCTTCCTTGACCGCTGCGTCTGTAGAGCGCAAGAAGACGGTGGCAGCAGCTTCTTTATCTGTTGCGCATGCTCCTGGCATGGCCACCAAGGATGGGGGCTACCCCGCACCGGCCTTGCGCACAACGCAAGTGTCTGCAGCCACGCATGAAGGCGCCGCCGCAAAGGAAGAGTGGGAGCGTTTTTAACGGTCGGTGAGCGTGTGAGCGCTGTTTGCGCCGTATGGCTCAGCAATACGGCTTTGTTCATTCAAACCCATACGGGTGGCGGGAAGCAGAGGGAGTGATAATTGCTCCTTTGCGCTTGCTGTGTGGACGGACTCATACAGGAGCGGCTGTCAGCGTTTAGGCCTGTTGCCTCCTTTTTCATGACCACTTCTATCTGCATCGCTCAACTCAACTTTGTCGTTGGTGATTTCAGCGGTAATGCCCAAAAGATCATTGAGGCTGCTAAGCAAGCGCATACACAAGGTGCATCGCTGCTGGTGACGCCGGAGCTGGCCTTGTGTGGCTATGCCGCTGAGGACTTGCTGCTGCGCCCTTCGTTTCAGCAAGCCAGTGATGAGGCGTTGCAGAGCATCATTGCTGCAACCGCGGATTTGCCAGGCTTGGCACTGCTGCTGGGGCATACGCAGGCGGTGTCGGGTACTTTGCACCGTCACAACACAGCAAGCTTGATTGCCAATGGCCGCATCGTGTCCAGTTATGTCAAACAGGCGCTGCCGAACTATGGTGTGTTTGATGAATTACGTTATTTCACGCCACAGTCCCAGCCTTGCTTGGTGGATGTGAATGGCATTCGTGCCGGGGTATTGATTTGCGAAGATGCTTGGCTGCCAGCACCTGCTTGGGCTGCAAAGCAGGCCGGCGCGCAGATGCTGATTGTGCTGAATGCATCGCCGTACCACCTGGGCAAGCAGGCCGAGCGTGAAGCGGTTTTGGCGCAGCGCGCTTTGGAGACCGGGTTGCCCGTGGTCTATGCGCACATGGTGGGCGGGCAAGATGAGTTGGTGTTTGATGGCAGCAGCTTTGCCTTGCATGCAGATGGCTCTGTAGTTGCACGCGCGCCATCCTTTGAGGCGGCGCTGGTCACTGTGGCAGTGCAGCAGGCGTCGGGCCAAGTACAACTGTCTGGGCTGGTAGAGCCTGTGCAAGAGGACAATGCTTATCTCTGGCGTGCTTTGGTGCTGGCGGTGCGTGATTACGTTACCAAGAATGGTTTTCCGGGTGCCTTGCTGGGCTTGTCCGGCGGGATTGATTCCGCATTGGTACTGGCAATCGCCGTAGATGCCTTGGGCCAAGACAAGGTGCGCACCGTAATGATGCCTTCACCCTACACGGCAGACATCAGCTGGAAAGATGCTGAAGAGATGGCGAGCCGCGTAGGGGTGCACCATGATGTGATTGACATTGCTCCACAATTTGAAGCGTTTAAGGCAGCGCTGGCCAGCCATTTCCACGGTTTGAAAGAAGATACCACCGAGGAGAATTTGCAGGCGCGTATACGCGGAACCTTGCTAATGGCCTTGTCTAACAAGTTTGGCGCGATTGTGCTGACCACCGGCAACAAGAGTGAATTGGCGACGGGCTACTGCACTTTGTATGGTGATATGGCGGGCGGGTTTGCGGTGATCAAAGATGTGCTGAAAACACGGGTGTTTGATTTGGCACGCTGGCGCAATGCCAACGACCCGTTTGGTACGGGCTTGAATCCCATTCCTGAGCGCATCATCACGCGGCCACCCAGTGCGGAATTGCGTCCCGATCAAAAAGACGAGGACAGTTTGCCGCCTTACTCCGTACTGGACGACATGATTCGCCGATATGTGGAAAATGATGAACCTATTGAAACCATCGTGGCCGCAGGTCATGACCGCGACAATGTAGAGCGCGTGGTTCGCCTGATCCGAATCAATGAATACAAGCGCAGACAAGCCCCTGTGGGGCCCCGCCTCTCCACGCGTAGCTTTGGCAAGGATTGGCGTAGCCCCATCACAAACGGCTTTAGACGCTAAGCCCTGACTCAGTCGCAATTGACCAAGTTTTAAATTCCATTGGAGCCCTCACCATGAAAATGATCACTGCCATCATCAAGCCCTTCAAATTAGAGGAGGTGCGTGAAGCCTTGGCGGAATGTGGCGTAACGGGCTTAACAGTGACGGAGGTAAAGGGGTTTGGCCGGCAAAAAGGACATACGGAGCTGTACCGGGGGGCAGAGTATGTGGTGGACTTTTTGCCCAAAGTAAAGATCGAAGTGGTGGTGGCCACCGAGGATGCAGACCGCTGCGTCGACGCGATCGTGACTGCAGCTCGCACTGGCAAGATTGGTGACGGCAAGATTTTTGTGACGCCTGTCGAAAAAGTTGTCCGTATTCGTACAGGTGACTTGGACAATGCGGCCGTGTGAGGCTGCAGACCATAAAAAAAGCGATCTTTAAGATCGCTTTTTTTATGGGTGAAGCATGGGGGTCAGAGTACTTCGCGCAAATTCTTGCTTTGGGGCGAAGTGCCAGCAGCTTCGACCAGGAACTCCAACAAGTCAGGAATGTGGTTGCTGGAGCGAATTAAATCCATCTGCCAAGCACCCATAAAACCGTTGGATACCGTGGACTCTAAAAAGCCAAGCAGCTGGCTGTAGTAGTGCTCAATATTCAGCAAGCCAATCGGTTTGTCGTGATAGCCCAGCTGGCGCCAGGTCCAGACCTCAAAAAGTTCCTCAAAGGTGCCAATCCCGCCAGGCAGCGCCAAGAAGGCGTTGCTACGCTCTGCCATCATGGCTTTGCGCTCGTGCATATTGCCCACAATATGGAGCTCATCACAGGCTTGGTTGGCCACCTCTTTATCGACCAGGGCTTGGGGGATCACGCCGACAACGCGCCCGCCTGCAGCTTTGGTGGCTTCCGCAACGATGCCCATCAAGCCCGTACGTCCGCCGCCATACACCAACTGACCGCCTCGTTGGCCGATCCATGCGCCTACTGCACGAGCTGCCTGTGCATAGACTGGGAGTTCGCCTGGGCGCGAGCCACAGTACACGCAGATAGAGAAGCTAGGTGTGGAAGACATAAGGTTGTTTTTGAGGTGGAGGAGGCTGCAGGCGCGTTAAGCGCCCTGCTTTTCCTGGGCAGTATCGATAAGACGTGTGCCTGCTAAGACATCATGAAAAAACTGGCGCTGTGGATGGAAGCGGCTCAGCAGTGCCCACACCGCCACCCAGCCGAAAGTCAGTACAGCAACTTCGGCGACGGGCAGGTGGAAAGGTGCCACCATAGCCAGCGGTGGTAGCAGCCATAGCCAAGCCAAGGCATAGCGGGCAAGTGCGCGAATGCGAGTTAAAGGGCGCCCGTATGTGTCGACCACTTGAATGTGCCAAGTTTTCATCGCAAGGGTTTGCCCCTTGCTCCAAAACCACGCGAAATACATGCCCAGCACCACAAAAAGCATGGCTTGCAGGGTTCGCGGAGAGAGAGGGGCGCCAAACAATACGCCTGCAGCGCCTAAGACAATCCCGCCCACAAACACCACGCCAAATAACAGCAGGCTTTCATAAAGCCAGCAGGCCATCCGGCGGCGCAGGCTTGGGGCAGACAAAGATGGGGAGAGGAGGGTAGACGGTTGCATGCCAACGAGTGAAGTAAGCGAGGTGCCAGCGCGCGGGAGGAGGTGGTTGATTGTGCCTGCGTGTGCACAGGGTGCCGCGAACGTAGGTGCTTTTCGCGGGCAGTTTAGTGCTGTGGCGCTGCAGGAAGTGGAGGTAGATCAACACGCGGCATGGACTGCGGAACGGAAATAGGCTGGCTGGATGCGGCAGGCAGAGGCTGCATCGGAGACAGATGCACTGTTGGTGCTGCTTGGGGCGTTTCCACAGGCAGTGTTTCAACCACTGCTGGAGCGGGAGGAGTGGGCGCGCTCTCCTTTTTCGGGGCTTCGACTTTGGGTGCAGGTACGGCGAGTCTGCGCTTTGCTTTTTTTGCTGCTTTGGCTTTGCGCGCTTGTTCCGCAAGGCGCTTTCGCTCCGCCTCACTCAAGGCCTGATATTCGTCCCATTTTTCTTGTAATTCTTTGGCTGACAAGCGCTTTGCGCTCTCAAAATTGATGCGTGCTTGGTTGCGCTGTTGGGCGCTCAGGCTGGCCCAAGTGTTCATACGGCTGACGAGCTTGTTGCGCTCAGATTCATCCATTTTTGGGTAGCGGTCTGCCAGCACCAGCCAGCGGCGCTTGGTGAGGGCCCCCATGCTGTCCCACCGGTCGCGCAGCGGCATCAAAACCTGGCGTTGTGCTTCGGTAATCTCGCGCCAGATGGGGCCAGAAGAACTGATGCGCAGTTGGGGTGCGTGTGTGCTGCTGCTCAGCGATGCATGTTCGCTGCCACCTTCAACCGCCATATAGGCAGGAACCGCACTTGGAACCATGGCGACTTGGTTCATGCTCCAGAGGCCACCAGCGACAAGACACAGCAACAAAACGCTCGCCACGCACAGGGCGAAGATAGGCGAATGCGGTTTTGTTGGTGTATCAGCTGTCAAGGGCATGTATTGCCAAGTGTAAATCTGCACGCAACCTTGAAAAGGAAAACGTGCGCAGGAGTTTAGGGGGTATCGGAAACAGTGGTCTGAAGGTACTGTTGAAAGCCGGGGTCTGTATAGGCTGCGGGTGGCAGTTCACTGGTCAGAAGGGCTGCATCCACCTCGGCAACGTCCAAGGTGGCGCGGCTGTCTTGCTCAACGCCAATGAATGCCAGGCCTGCGGCCAGGGCAACCAGAGGGAGTGCTGTGAGCAGGCGGCGCACCCACACCGGCGTGGTGTCTTCATGGCCAGGACCGCCCAGCGATAGTGTGCCTTCGGCATTGTTGCCACCAAACAAAGAACTGGCCGTTTCTGCTTGGTGCGCACGTAAAGGGGTACTGCTGCGCTTGCGTGCGGACAAGGCTTGCATGCGTGCGGCGCGCAGGCGCTCGGTGACCACGTACGGCAACTCCGCACTCGTCATGGACAAGCGCGCAGTCAGCTTTCGGGCAAATTGCTCGGCCGCAAGTTCATTGTGGTGCGAAGGTGTGGTCATAACTCAATTCCTTTGGCTTTGAGCGCTTTGCTCAGCGATTGGATGGCTCTGAAGCAGTGTGTTTTGACACTGCCTTCGGAGCAACCCATGGCAGCAGCGGTCTCTGCAACATCCATGTCTTCCCAGTAACGCAGCAAGAAAGCTTCGCGTTGACGCGCTGGCAAAGATTGAATTTCTTTTTCAATACTTTGCAGCAGTTGAGAGCGTTGCGTTAGGGTTTCCGCGCTCTGCGCAGTTTCATGGGTGTCATCGGCTGCATAAGTTTGCATCCAATCAAAATCGCCGTCTTCGTTGTCATCTCCATGTGCGATGTCGCTCATGGTGGTAAAGACGGCATTGCGCGTTTTTTGGCGACGAAACCAGTCCAGAGTGCAGTTGGACAAGATGCGGTGAAACAGCATGGGCAGCTCTGCTGCGGGCTTGTCGCCGTAGTGCTGGGCCAGTTTAAGCATGCTGTCTTGAACAATATCTAGCGCGGCCTCTTCGTCGCGGACGTGGTAAACCGAGCGCTTAAACGCACGTTTTTCCACGCCTTTGAGGAAGTCGGATAGCTCTTGTTCGGTGGCCAAGACAGGGGTGCTCAGTAAGTCGGAATCTAACGAATCTGCTTACCCTAATTAGTAAAAGCAGTGCGCAGCAAAGATATCCATTATCGCATCGCGTTGGCAAGCCGCCTAAAAAGCGTTAGCCAAACCGTATGTTGCAGTGCCATAATCATCGCTTGCAATTAAACAAGGCAAACGGGTCAAGGTCCGGCGTACACCATTTCGCTCATGTCCTTTGGCCTTAAGTCCTGAACCGGTCCCACAAGGACTTGAGCGAGGGGCACCCAAGGTTTTTCGTTAGAGAAATTCACAAAGGTTGATCATGGAAATCTCCAAAGCAGAGCAAGCCAGTGCAGCGGCTGCTTCTACACAAATAGCACCTCAAGATTTGATGGGTGCTGAAATTCTCGTCAAGGCGCTTCAAGCAGAAGGTGTGAAACACCTGTGGGGCTACCCTGGCGGTGCAGTGCTCTATATCTACGACGCACTCTACAAACAAGACAGTATCGAGCATGTGTTGGTGCGCCATGAGCAGGCGGCCGTGCATGCAGCCGATGGCTTTGCCCGTGCAACGGGTGAAGTAGGCGTGGCGCTGGTGACATCCGGCCCCGGCCTGACCAATGCAGTAACAGGCATCGCTACTGCTTACACAGACTCTATTCCTTTGGTGGTGATCAGCGGCCAGACTTCGGTGGCGGCGATCGGCACCGATGCCTTCCAAGAGTGTGACACCGTGGGTATTACACGCCCCATCGTCAAGCACAATTTCTTGGTCAAAGATGTGCGTGATCTGGCTGCCACCATGAAAAAAGCGTTTCATGTGGCCCGCACAGGTCGCCCCGGCCCGGTGGTGGTCGACATTCCTAAGGATGTGTCTTTTAAAAAGGCGACGTACAGCGGCTATCCACAGACCGTGGAAATGCGCTCCTACAACCCTGTGAAAAAGGGGCACTCAGGCCAAATCCGCAAAGCCCTGCAGCTGTTGTTGAGTGCCAAGCGCCCTTATATCTACACCGGTGGCGGCGTACTGCTGGCCAATGCCTGCCAAGAGTTGCGCACCTTGGTGGACATGCTGGGCTATCCCGTTACCCATACCTTGATGGGGTTGGGGGCTTACCCCGCCAGCGATAAGAAATACTTGGGCATGCTGGGCATGCACGGCACGATTGAAGCCAACAACGCCATGCAAAACTGCGATGTGTTGCTGGCCGTGGGTGCGCGTTTTGATGACCGGGTGGTTGGCAACCCCAAGCACTTTATGTCGGTGGAGCGCAAGATCATCCATATTGACATTGACCCTTCTTCCATCTCCAAGCGTGTGAAGGTGGATGTGCCTATCGTTGGCGACGTGAAAGACGTGCTGACCGAGTTGATCGCCATGATCAAGGAAACCACCGCCCAGCCTGATGAAGGGGCCCTGGCGCAGTGGTGGACGCAGATTGAAGCGTGGCGCAGCCGTGACTGCCTGCAGTTTGATCGCCACAACAAAGAAGTGATCAAGCCCCAGTACGTGGTCGATACGCTGTTCAACATGACCAAGGGCGAAGACGTGTATGTCACGTCCGACGTGGGGCAGCACCAGATGTGGGCCGCGCAGTACTACCGCTTTGACGAGCCACGCCGCTGGATCAACTCCGGCGGGCTGGGCACCATGGGTGTGGGTTTGCCTTATGCCATGGGCATCAAGCTGGCCAAGCCGCAGGCAGAAGTTTTCTGTATCACGGGCGAAGGCTCGATCCAGATGAACATCCAGGAGCTGGCCACCTGCCGCCAGTACAACACCCCTGTCATCATCTGTGCGCTCAATAACCGTTACCTCGGCATGGTGCGTCAGTGGCAGCAGATTGAGTACTCGGGCCGTTACTCCAGCAGCTATATGGACTCCCTGCCCGACTTTGTGAAGCTGGCCGAGGCCTATGGTCACGCCGGCATCCTGATCGAAGACCCTTCGCAGGTTGAAGCAGCTTTGAAGGAAGCGCGCCGTATTGCCCGCGAAGAGAATAAGTGCGTGTTCCTGGACTTCCGCACCGACCCGACGGAGAACGTGTTCCCCATGGTTCAGGCTGGCAAAGGCATTACTGAAATGCTGCTGGGGCCTGACGACTTATAAAAAAAGAAGCTGCCAGCGTTTGCTGGTGGCTGATTTCAAAGTCTTTTCGTGCGCAAATGCAGATTAAATCTGCGCTAAGCGCTCTCATTTTGACGAATCTATTGTCTGCCAAGCTGGTCACTTACCGGTGATCGGGGAGGGCAGCGAAAAGAGGAATCTGGACATGAAACACATCATTGCCGTACTGCTCGAAAACGAGCCCGGAGCCCTGTCACGCGTGGTGGGCCTGTTTTCGGCCCGTGGCTATAACATCGAGTCGCTGACCGTAGCCCCCACGGAAGATCCGTCCCTGTCGCGCATGACCATCCAAACCACTGGTTCGGACGACGTGATTGAACAAATCACCAAGCACCTGAATCGCCTGATTGAGGTGGTAAAGGTGGTGGATTTGACCGAAGGTGCTTACACCGAGCGTGAACTCATGATGGTCAAGGTGCGTGCGGTGGGCAAAGAGCGCGAAGAGATGAAGCGCATGGCGGACATCTTCCGTGGCCGCATCATTGACGTGACCGAGAAAAGCTACACCGTGGAGCTGACCGGCGATCAATCCAAGAACGATGCCTTTCTGCAAGCGCTGGATCGCACGGCTATTTTGGAAACCGTGCGCACTGGCGCCTCGGGCATTGGTCGCGGTGAGCGCATTTTGCGTGTGTGAAGGCGGCGCAGCCCCATTGCCACGTACACTGATTTTTGAACCAACTTTTACACACCCCATAAAAACACTGGGAACAACTGGAGCCAAGCATGAAAGTTTTCTACGACAAAGACTGTGACCTGAGCCTGATCAAGGGCAAAACCGTAGCCATCATCGGCTACGGCAGCCAAGGCCACGCCCATGCGCAAAACCTGAACGACAGCGGCGTGAAGGTCGTTGTTGGCCTGCGCAAGGGTGGCGCTTCGTGGGACAAGGTTGGCAAAGCTGGGCTGACCGTGATGGAAGTGGACGAAGCCGTGAAGGCCGCCGACGTCGTCATGATGCTGTTGCCCGATGAAAACATCCCTGATGTTTACAACAAGAACGTGGCCCCCAACATCAAGGCTGGTGCAGTGCTGGCATTTGCCCACGGCTTCAACGTGCACTACAACCAAGTGGTGCCCCGCGCTGACGTCGACGTGATCATGGTCGCCCCCAAGGGCCCTGGCCACACCGTGCGCTCCGAATACCTGAAGGGCGGCGGCGTGCCTTCCTTGATCGCCGTGTACCAAGACAAGTCCGGCAAGGCACGTGACATCGCTTTGTCGTATGCATCGGCCAACGGCGGAGGCAAGGGCGGCATCATCGAGACCAACTTCAAGGAAGAGACCGAAACCGACCTGTTCGGCGAGCAGGCCGTGCTGTGCGGCGGCGCCGTGGAGCTGGTGAAGATGGGCTTCGAGACCCTGACCGAAGCTGGCTACGCCCCCGAAATGGCTTACTTCGAGTGCCTGCACGAGTTGAAGCTGATCGTGGACCTGATGTACGAAGGCGGTATCGCCAACATGAACTACTCCATCTCCAACAACGCGGAGTACGGTGAGTACGTGACCGGCCCTGAAGTCATCAATGAAGAATCGCGCAAGGCCATGCGCAATGCGCTCAAGCGTATCCAGAGCGGTGAATACGCCAAGATGTTCATCAGCGAAGGTCGCCTGAACTACCCCTCGATGACTGCACGCCGTCGCCAAAACGCCGAGCACGCCATTGAGCAGGTGGGTGGTCAGCTGCGTTCCATGATGCCTTGGATCGCCAAGAACAAGCTGGTGGATCAGACGCGCAACTAATGCGCTGATTGACAGGAGCTTGTTCTCCTTAGACCAAGGCCACTGCCCGTGCAGTGGCCTTTTTCTTTGGCGGCTGCTGTGATGACGGCGATACACTGTTGTCAGATCAGGCGCGAAAGCAGTCTGCGTAAAATACTATGGTTTTAATAGCTGCCTCCGCTTTGGAGAGGCAGTGCACTGGAGGTGCTTCATGCATGACAGCAACGACGCCCAAGTTGGCGATAACGGCGTAGTGATTCGGAAACGCCGTAAAGGGATTTACATCCTGCCGAACTTGTTCACGCTGGCCGCATTGTTTGGGGGCTTTTATGCCATCGTGATGGCCATGAATGGTCGCTTTGACCTGGCTGCTATCGGCGTTTTCTGTGCCATGGTGCTGGATGCTTTGGATGGTCGCGTGGCCCGCATGACCAATACCCAGAGCGCGTTTGGCGAACAAATGGATTCGCTGTGCGACATGGTGTCTTTTGGTGTGGCGCCTGCACTGGTGGCCTATGAATGGGCGCTTAAAGGTCTGGGCCGCTGGGGCTGGATTGCGGCATTTGTGTATTGCTCGTGTGCAGCGCTGCGCTTGGCGCGTTTTAACGTGAACACCGGCGTGGTGGACAAGCGTTGGTTCCAGGGCTTGCCTTCTCCAGCGGCTGCGGCACTGGTGGTGGGCTTTATGTGGGTGCTGAACGACTACGGCGTGGTGCGCGGTGAAGATGGCTTGCTGACTTGGGGGCAGATGATGTGGATCATGTTCTTCCTGACCCTGTACTCAGGCCTGACGATGGTGACCAACGTGCCTTTCTACAGCTTCAAAGATTTGAACATGAAGCGCAGCGTGCCGTTCGCCGCCATCATCTTGATTGTTTTGGCGATTGCCATCATCAATATTCATACGCCTACCGTGTTGTTTGCTGTTTTTGCCATCTATGGCTTTAGCGGTTACGCCGTCTATGTGGTGCGCAAGACCAAGGGCCAGCAAACCAGTGTGATCAGCACGTCCAAGGACGAGCCGGAAGAACGCGGCTTGCACCACTAAGCAAAAATGCGGAAACACCCATTCAAAAAAGTGTGCTAGAGTTATTCGCATGCAAAACCTGTCGCTAGCCCTACTACTAACCATCATGTCCAACGGGCAGATCTAGTAGCGCGCGCGTACAACACCCTACTTCCACGGCCCGTAGCTTCCAGCGACGGGCCGTTTTGTTTTTTGGGGTTGCTGGAACCAGGTCGAATTTTCTTGAATCACGAAAGAGAGCTCCTATGTCGATGTTGCAGAACCCCGCTAGCAAATACCAGCCTTTTGTTCCTGTGCGCTTGACGGATCGCACATGGCCCGACGCTGTGGTGTCCAGGCCTCCTGTCTGGTGCAGCGTTGACTTGCGCGACGGTAACCAGGCGTTGATTGAGCCGATGGACATCGAACGCAAAATTCGCATGTTTGAGCAGCTCGTCAAAATCGGCTTCAAGGAAATTGAAGTGGGTTTTCCCTCGGCTTCGCAGATTGAATTCGACTTCATGCGCAAGCTCATCGAGGAAAAGCGCATTCCTGATGATGTGACGGTGCAGGTGCTGACGCAGGCGCGCGAACACCTCATTCGCCGTACGTTTGAGGCGTTGGAAGGTGTGCCCCGTGCCATTGTTCACTTGTACAACGCGACTGCGCCAGTGATGCGCCGCGTCGTGCTGGGTATGAGCGAGGACGAAATTGTGGAGTTGGCACGCACGAATGCCCAGCTGTTCAAGGAGATTGCGGCGGAGCACCCCAATACCGACTGGACGTTTGAATACTCTCCCGAGATGTACTCTGACACCGAGGTGGAATTCTCCAAGCGCGTGATCGATGCCGTGACCGATGTCTGGCAGCCCACCCCCCAGAAGAAGTGCATCATCAACTTGCCCACCACCGTGGAGCATTCCAGTCCGAACATCTTTGCTGACATGGTGGAGTGGACGCACCGCAACTTGCAGCGCCGCGATTCCATCGTGCTTTCGGTGCACCCGCACAATGACCGTGGCACCGGCACTGCGACCGCGGAAATGGCCTTGCTGGCAGGCGCTGACCGCCTGGAGGGCTGCTTGTTTGGCAATGGCGAGCGCACCGGCAATTTGGACATCGTCAACGTGGCGTTGAACATGTACATCCAAGGCATCAACCCTGGCCTGGACTTCTCGGACATTGATGGCATTCGCGCCACGGTCGAGTACTGCAACCAGTTGCCTGTGCACCCGCGCCATCCATATGTGGGCGAGCTGGTGTACACCTCGTTCTCTGGTTCGCACCAAGACGCCATCAAAAAAGCGTTCGCTGCACGCAAGGACGGCGATATCTGGGACATGCCTTACCTGCCGATTGACCCCAAGGATTTGGGGCGCAGCTATGAAGCGGTGATTCGCGTCAACAGTCAGTCGGGCAAGGGCGGTATTTCGTACCTGCTCGAGGCCGAGTACGGTTTGCAATTGCCCCGCCGTTTGCAAATTGAGTTTTCGCAAGTGGTGCAGCACGAAATGGATACGCTGGGCACCGAGTTCACGGCAGCAGACTTGTGGAGAATTTTCCGCAAGGAGTTCAGCATGGACATCTCTCAAGTGCCGCAGTACCGCATGGCCGAAGAAAATGGCGTGGTCACGATGAATGCCAAGCTCAACTGGGATGGTCAAGAGCGTGTGCTGGAAGGGCAGGGCAATGGTGCCATTGATGCGTTTGTTCAAGCCTTGTCCCAGTCGCTGGGGCGTTCTGTGCGCGTGATGAACTACGCTGAACACGCTGTGGGCGAAGGCGCGAATGCCCAGGCTGTGGCTTATGTGGAAGTACGTGTTGATGATGGCCAAACCATGTTTGGCGTGGGTATGGATGCCAACATTGTTTCCGCTTCTATCCGCGCCATCATGTCTGGTTTGCGTCGGGCGGCGGCGCTGC
The DNA here is from genome assembly GCF_002501455.1 of Comamonas sp. UBA7840. Taxonomy (NCBI): domain Bacteria; kingdom Pseudomonadati; phylum Pseudomonadota; class Betaproteobacteria; order Burkholderiales; family Comamonadaceae; genus Comamonas; species Comamonas sp. UBA7840. The sequence continues at coordinate 46,875 of NZ_DLTI01000013.1, forward strand.
AAACAGTGGCCGCTTAAGTCGTATTTCAGACGGCATTTGCAACGGTGGTGCAAGTGCCGTCTGGCGACCGACTTGCCGGATTGTGAAATCTGCAAGTGCGGCTCCAATTGACTGCCGGTTTGAGGTTGGTGCCGCTTATGTTGCGTGCTCTCAAATAATTGGAAATGTGTGGTAATTACGTGCTACAACCGGTAGGTGCAGGCCTATAATTCGGCCAATTGCCTCCAAAAAAACGTGTATTTACGTAAATTGCACGACTTTTTGCGTGGTAACCGGCACTCCCTTGTTGTTTTGCTCGGAGCACTTGCATGCACCACCGTTCCCCGTTTGCGTCTCATCGAATCGCCAAAGCCCTGGCTTTTTTGACTTTGAGTTGTGCGCTAGCTACACCTGCCGCTTACGCCGCCAAACAGGCCCCGACCAAAAAGCAAGCAACTGCCTCTGCTTCTGCCAAGAAGAAGCAAACTGCTCAAGCAGTTACCACCAAAAAAGTGGCGGCGCAAAAAAAGACCAAATCCTTGGCGGTGGCTCCTAGCCGCAAAGTACAAGCCAGCCGCACCACCCAAGCCAGTACCAAAGTTGCTCGCAAAGCTACGGCGACACGTGCGGTGGCCGCTGCGGCAGCGGGTGCCGCAGCCGTAGCGGTTGCGCGACCTTCATTCGGCCAGATGGCTGGCTTGCACCAGGTGGCAGATCCGCTGGATTTGAAGTCCAGTGTGGCACTGGTGCTGGATCAAGACACCAAAGAAGTGCTGCTGAGCAAGAACGACCATGCTGTGCTGCCGATTGCCTCCATCACCAAGCTGATGACTGGGTTGCTGATTGCCGAGGCGCATTTGCCGATGGATGAAGTGCTCACCATCACGCAAGATGATGTGGACACGGAAAAGCACAGCAGCTCACGCTTGCGCGTAGGTACACAGCTGACGCGCGGCGAGATGCTGCATCTGGCACTGATGTCCAGCGAAAACCGCGCCGCCCATGCGCTGGGTCGCACCTATCCCGGTGGTTTGCAGCATTTTGTGCAGCTGATGAACAACAAGGCCAAGCTGCTGGGTATGACAGAAACACAGTATGTAGAGCCTACGGGGCTGTCCAGCCGAAACCAATCCAGCGCGCACGACTTGGCTACGCTGGTGAATGTGGCGCATGGCAATACCTTGCTGCGCCAACTGTCGACGTCGCCGAGCCATGAAGTGGCAGTCGGCAATCGCATGCTGCAGTTCAACAATACCAACAGCTTGGTCAAGAGTGACCGCTGGGATATTGGCTTGCAAAAGACGGGCTATATCTCTGAAGCTGGCCGCTGCTTGGTCATGCAAGCGGAAGTGGCGGGGCGCAAGCTGATCATGGTGTTCTTGGATTCCATGGGTAAATACAGCCGCCAAGGCGATGCAGAGCGTGTGCGCCACTGGGTAGAGAACTTGGGTGACAAGCACATGGTGGCCGCTAATAAGTAAGCTTTCACCGCCTGTCTTTCTTTAAAAAGAGAGCGGCTAGCGCAGGATTTTCAAGGTTTTTAGATAGAAAAGTATCTGAAACGATCGAAATAAAAGCGCTAGCCGCTCTCTTTTTTATTAACCGCAGGTGTCACATTGCATGTGCAATTCGCTGCGTAGTAGGCAAGAAAAAAGCCGCATCCATCGCTGGAAGCGGCTTTTAAAGCATCTTGTGTGGCGCGGCGTACTGGAATCGAACCAGTGACCCACAGCTTAGAAGGCTGTTGCTCTATCCAACTGAGCTAACGCCACCACTTTGTTTTTGCTAGATTTCTAGCTCCGTAAATGATAGCGCACTTTGCAATAAATGCGGAGCGCTCCGCATTTGCCAAATCTGCCATTCTCATTACTGATGGTTATTATGCCGGAAACGAAGCCCTATTTCGTGGGTTTGACCCGTGTACCACGGCGTAAGTAATGGCGTTTGGTGGTTTGCACGCTGGTGTGGCCCAGTTGATTTGCTGCTGCCTGTTCCCCTCTGCTGTCTGCAACGTCATCAGCGGCCTTGGCGCGCAGATCGTAGAACCAGAATGTGCGGATAGCTTCAGCCAGTGACTTGTTGCTTGCTGCATCTGCGGCCTCTGCTGCTTTCGTGCGTGCCACTTCAAAGTGTCTGCGCAGGGTGATGGGTGTGATGGCCGTGCCTTGCTTGTTGGTCAGTAGGTTGTCGCTGTGTAGCTTGCACTGCGCTTTGTGCTGTGCAATGCGCTCTAGCAGGACGGCTAGTTCCCCTTCAATCACAAAGCGCAGCGGTGTGCCGGTCTTGCTTTGTTTGATGACCAGGTGCCCATCTTGAATGTGCTGCTCTGTCAGTGTGCGCACATCACCTGGGCGCTGGCCGGTCAAGTAGGCCAAATCCATGGCGTTCTTAAGCAAGTCACTCCCTTGGTCGTATACGGCACGGTACACCTCATCAGTGATGTACACATTTCGCTTCCCAAGTGCGTGGCCTTCAATGCCTGTGCATGGGTTCTCTGCCTCAGTCCAGCCCCATGCGCGTGCCATGTTGAACATGTGGCTGAACGTGCGCTTTAAGCGGTTGGCTGTGGTGGGCGTGTCTTTGGCCCATTGCAGCAGCTGGTAGATGTGCTTGGGCTTGATGGCATTCAGCGGCGCTGGTGTTGGGTTGCAGAAAAAATCACGCAACTTTCTGAGGTCGCCGCGTTGCGTGTTTTGTGTGGACTTGGCTTTGGTGGCGAGTACTTCAGCCTCGTACTTATCAGCCAAATCGGCAAACGTCTCTTGGGGGCCTTGATGGGGCAGGGCAGAAAGCTCAAGCCATTTTTTAACTGCTTCGCGGTAGTCGCTGCCCAGCGGGATCTCTTTGCGGGGCTTGGCGCCGGTATCAAAGTAGTAATACGTTTTGCCCGACTTCTGTCTGCGGGCACGGAAGTTGGGCATTGAATTAACCATGGGCGAATGCTGGCTCCCATACTGCTGGGGCCATCTCCTGTTTGGTGGTTGCACCTTCAATCACGGCACGTGCCACTATGGGGCGGCCTGCCGCGTTTACGTAAAAAGGTATATGCATTGTGCGCAGTGCGGCGGCTTGCAGGGCTTCGCGGGTTCTCCCATTTTTGCCTTGCCGAATACCGGTTAGTTCTTTGATCTCTTCAGGGCTGAGAAACAGTGCCATCGCTATGACTCCAAGGAAAAAGCCCACGCGGTATGCACCGGGTGGGCTGGGTGAGGGGGCGTCTGTCGGGTCAGTGGCCGGGGCAGGGTGTCAGGTGGGGTGGTTTGTGAACTGCTTTGTTACCCTTGCATAAGCTTTGTTGCAGGCGCGGCTTTTACACTTGGTCATCTTTTAACTCCCACAAAGAAAATGAAAAAACTCATCGGTTTGGCTTTACTTGCCGCAGTGCTGACAGGTTGCGCGGTGTACACGCCCAGCGGCTCGGTGGTGGTTGACCCCGGGCATGGCGGCGGTCATGGTGGTTTCTGCCCACCCGGTCAGGCCAAAAAAGGCAACTGCTGATTGGCGCAGCGGTTTTCTGCCCCAACAAAAAGCCCGCATACAGCGGGCTTTGTTGTTAAAAAGTGGCTCTAGCGCTTATGCAGCAAGCGCTAGCAGCTATCAAACTTAATGCATTGCCTAGCGCAATTGCAAGCTGCCTTGGGTAATGCCTGCTGGGGCAGCAGACTGCGCGGCAGCGTGGCGGGCCTGCGCCTCGGCGCGCTCGGCCATGCGGGTGGTGCAGGCGGCGGCAAGGTGGGCCAGCGTGGTGTCGGGCACCATCAGGTCGGTGCGAATGGCCTTGGCCAGCTGCGGCAGCGTCATGGCGATAGAGCCAACCTCCAGCGCCTGCACGTGGGCCCGCAGCTCGTGGCTGTTGCCCGTAAAGCCCAGCAGCAGGCGGGTGAAGTGGGGCGGCTCACCATCTTTAAGCACGGCATCAAACACCGCCTGATACACCTGCGCCGTGGCGGCGTGGGCCAGTTGGCGGGCTAGATCGATGCGGCTGGTGGTTTCTTGGGGCTGGCTGTGATTACCGGATTGCTGCTCCAGCACATCCAGCACCCAGGTGCGGAATTCTTTGGCCACCGAAGTGCGGGCAAACATGGCCAGCAGGTGCGCGCCACGCAGGCTGAAGATGCGGGTTTCGCGCTGCAACTGACCGTTGTTTTGCGAGACGGTCAAATTGACCGTCTGGGTCATCGCACTGGTGAATTCGTCTGCTCTGCGGCGGTAGATGCGGCTGATTGCATCTTCTTCTGCATAGCCCAAGGCGCGGGCAATGTCGCTGGCTTTGAGCCACGGCTGCCCATGTTGGTCAACGATTTCGAAAGTAGTGGAACGAAAAGACAGCGCTGATGCGCGGGTGCTGGTGGTGTCAGCCATAACGGCCTCCGTAGGTTGCATGTTTGCTACAACCACCGCCTTTGACGCCAACCAAAGGGCGGTGACTCGAAGAGGTTGGCGTACCGGGCAACCCTGCGGCAAACCGGCGAGCCTTGCGGCTCCCCCTCCGAGCCACCATAAAACTGGGGCCACAGACGAAAAAGCCGCACGACTGCGGGAACAAGTGCGGCTTTTCATCACCGCAGGAAGTTGCTTCGGGACGCCAATCCCGATCACGCTTTACTGGCGTGACGGGGTGGAGTGTACGCCAAACAGTCGCATTATGCGAATTTATTTCGACACTTTTGCGACATTTAGATGCTGATTTTGGAGTAATCTTCTTCGTTTACTTGGAGGTTTATTTGTGAGAAAAAATTCTAATAATAAATGTGGATTAATATGCTTTTTACTATTATTCATTTTATCCGTGATTGTATTTTTAATAATTATCAATGATGCTGATGTTAAAAATTGGGTGAAGCATAATGAAGGTATGGCCTCATGGGTGCAAGCATTTTTTTCTGTTATCGCAATAATCGGCAGTGCATGGGTGGCAAATGATTTGTTTTCTAAAGAAAAAGGTCATGAAGCAATGTTGCGGGAGCAAGAAGTTTTAATAAAATCTGTTGCAGTAGTATCTAATTTAATTGATTTTTCTGAATTGATAAATAAACTTTTAGAAAAAAGAAAAAAAATGACCGTGCTTAATGTACAGGTATTGAATGATGATATTTCATATATTATCAACAAATCCCCATTGCCAGAACGAGATTACATTGAAAAAACAATATATGCTGATCCTGAATTGGCAAAATCTTTAGCAATTGCAGCTGAATCAGTTAGGCAGTTAATTAATAATTTAAACTTTTATATGGATGTATATAAAAAAGACAATTATATTTTGCCACCTGAGAAAAATGAAAAAGTAATTGAGTTGATAACTTATATCAGTTGTAACTCAAATTTTGCAGTTGTTAGATTGATTGATTTTTTAGAATCTTATAATGTTAGAGTTATGGATAAAAAAATTAATTAATATTAATCGCTGTTAATGGCAAAGACAAAATGTAATAATATTTTTTATCTGAAAAAATGCTCAACCTCTACGAATCAATGACCGGTGCCCTGCGTGAGCACTGGAAAACTCATAACAACGCATACCCTCAGCGCTTTGAGCTGACTGCCAGCGCGCATGCGGCGCTGGTGGAAAACCGTGAGCTGGTGGTCACGACCATGAACTACAGCAACCGCAGTGCGTTGGGCGAGGACTTCTTGGGCGTTCCCATTGTTGTGTCCGAGGCTGGCAATGTGATGGTGGCTGTAGATGGTTCGGTGGTGCCGCTGGGGTAAAAACTGCCTCTAGCGCTTATCCATCAAGCGCTAGCAGCTATTGTTTTATTTGCCTGTCGGCTCTTCCGTGCACTGCTCAATAATTTGAAAAGCCCAGTCCTCGGTGCTGTCTGGCAGGCTGTCGCAACACTCCAGCAGGTCAGCCAGTTGGTTGATGAGGTCGCGCAGGCTGTCGTTGTAGTAGGTGGCTGCAAACGGGCGCGGCTCCAGCGCAACCTGCGATGCGGCAAAAAACAGCCACATTTGCATGTGCATGAATAGGCCCTGCAACACGCGCATGCGTTCCCAGGTAGTGGTAACGCATTCAGGCAGGCCCAAGGTTTGCGCGCTGGGCATGCCGGTGTAGTTTTCGCTGATTAAGTCTGGAGCCTCGTTGCTGCCCTCCGGTGCAAGGCAGAGCATCTTGCTAAGCAGTGGCTTGAGGTTTTCCCATTGATTGCGCATGTCTTCGGCGGTGGCTTGTGGATTGGCTACCGTGGCGTTCATCTTGTGAAACTCGGTGTACGTGCGGCCAAAGTTGGAAATGGTGTAGGGCGTGTGTGTTGGCATGGTGATCTTGGTAAAAACTACCCCTAGCGCTTATCCATCAAGCGCTAGTAGCTATTGATTTGTATTGCCCTGCGGTGGCCGGGCGGTAAGTCACGCGAGGCTTGCCGCCTTTGGCCAGCAGGCGGGCAAAGCGGGCAAGCTCGAGTGATTCGAAGTCGTAGGCATCTGGCCCCCACTGCACGGGTGTGCTGGTGGGGATGGCTTGAATGCCGTGTTCTGTCATGCGCCACTTGCATTTCATGGGCTTGCTGGGCAGTCTTGCGCCAGTGCTTTGATCAGCGCCTCACCCTCTGGCCACAGCGCGCCCAGCGCCAGGGTGCGGCGCATGCGGGGTAGCTGCTCAGGGTGGTAATACTTGGCGCCCATGTGGGTGGCGGCGGGCTCAAACCCGTAGGCGGCAAGGCCTTTGGCGTCAATGCGCAGTGGCCGAATGGCATGGTTAACTTGCCCAAGGTTTAGCAGCCCTGCGGTGTCGGGCTTGGTGGCGGCTGCGTTGCTCATGTGGCGGCGGCGGTTTGGTGGTGGCCGTAGCGCTGCAGCTCGTGCCAGTTGGTCAGCACCAGGTGCTGCAGGTGCTTGATGTCACCCATGTTGTGCAGGGTGAGATCGGCTTGGATCTGCAGGTGCTCGGTGCTGGTGGCGTGGGCGGTGCGCTGTTCGTGGCCGGGGCGCTCAATGCGCCAGATGGTGCCGCCCAGGCTGCGGATTAGCTCTGCCTCATTCAGCTTGTACACATCAGCCAGCACGATGGGGCGGTGGCAGCTGTGGCTGCGGTAGTGGTTGATGCGCTGCAGGGTGTGCTGTACCCAATAGGCAGGGTCTTGCGCGCGGCGGTATTCGCTGCCCCACCATTCCAGAATTTGGCGCGGGCTGCGGGGCGTTTGCAGGTCGCCCTCTGCGTGGGCTTGCATGCGCTGCACAAATGCTTTGTCTGTGCAGTGTTGCAGAGCCAGCAGGCGCTGTGGCTGGGTTTTGCCAAGGCGGTCGCTCAACTCCAGAATGCTGCAGCCAAAGGCTTGGGCCACTTCGGCGTAAATGCCATCACTGAACGCCATGGCGCGCGCGTCGGCGTGCGTTTCCAGCAGCTGGGCGACGGTGGTTTTGCCGGTGTTGTGGTGGCCGGTAATGCCTAGAACGATGGGGTGCATGTTGAATCCTTAAAGCGCTTGGTAGCCAGACAACCCTTGCCCGGTGCGGTAGTGGCCGCGCACAGAGCCCGTGCAGATGCGGGTGTTGTCGCTTGGCGGCGGCAGGGTGATGTGCTGCACCTTTACGTGCGCGGGCCAGATGATTTGTGCCGGCGCTTTGCTGGCAATGCGGGTGCGTGATGGGGTGGCCTTGAGCAGCGGTTTGGGGTTGCGCGGCGCGGGTTTGGTGGTGGGCATGGCGTTACCTGAATTTATGAGCACGTTGCGCACGCATATGCTCGGTTTGAAAGTGGTTTTGCAGTGAATCAAGCTGCTGCTTTGCGCTGGCAGCTTTGTTTTCTATAGCGCTGAGCACTTGGCTGCGGCGGCGGTCTTGTTGCTGCAGCAGGGCCAGCAGCCCATCAAGCGCGGTGGGTGTTGAGGGGTTTGGTGCTGACGGCGCTGGCCCAGGGGTAGATGCGCAGTGCGTAAGTGGCTGCCTCTGCCCCTGAGCGCTGCTGGGTGATGAGCTGGATGTGCTCTTTGTTGTTGACAAGGCTGATGCGGTAGGTGCGAAGTTGGCGGGCCATGGCGGTGCTCCGTGCTGTGGGGTGCGTTGGGGGTTCATAACTGGGGCAGTGCCAGCGGCTGCTGCAAGCCAGCGCGCAGGCGGCGGATGGTGCGCGCCGTGGCGGGTATGCCGGGCAGTGCTTGCTGGGCTTGTGTGGCGGCCAGATCGGCCTGCAGCTTTTGGCGCGCAAGGCGTTCACGCTCGCGGCGGATGGTGGCGGCCACGTCAGTGCTGGCAGCGCAGTGGTAGACGAAGCGGCGGTCAGTGAGCAACTGGCTGGGCAGCGTTAAGCGCCCGGGCGGGTTGGGTGCGGCTTGCATGGCATGTCTCCTGTGCAGGCGTTAAAAAACCACCTCAGTGGGTGGCTTGCTTGGTGAGCTGGTGCACAAGGGTGTGTGCTGGCTCGGGTGGGTGAAAAGCCATCTAGTGAGCCCGCTGGAACCTGCCGGAGGGGCTGTGGTGCAAAGGCCTCCCGTCCTTCGCGCACAAGGTCAGCGGTCTCGCTGGATGGCCCTGCGTTTAGCGCCTGCAGGTGGTTGGCGGTGTTTATTGCCCGCGTGGCTTGGTGTTACATGGGTGGCTCCGTCAAACATTGGGGCGAAAAAAAGCCCACCAGCTGAGGGTGGGCAGGTCATAAAAAGCCGGTGCCTTGCGGCGCGCTGGGGCAAGCGGTTGAGGGAGGGAGGAGATGCCCCCAGCCCGGCTGGAAACTCAAGAATTGGCGGTGCGCGGTGGCCAAGGGCGGGTCAAAAGCCTTGTTGTTTCAGCCCGCTCAGTTGACACTGGTCATCACCGATAAGGAGGTTGGCTATGGCTCTGACACACGCATCGTCTGGTCAAGTGATCAATGTACGGCCGCTGGGCAACGGGCTGTCTGACACTAAAACCACCGCGCTTTTCAAGTCCGAAGATCTTTCGGTTTTAAGGTTTGTTTTGGCGGCTGGGCAGCAGTTGCCCGCGCACCAGATGCCGGGCGAGATCACTATTCAATGCCTTGAAGGGTGCCTGGAGGTGACTTGCGACGGCACACCCAAGACGCTTCACGCTGGCGAAATGCTGTTTCTTGCGCGCCAGACCGTGCATGCAGTCAAAGCGCTGCAGGCCGCCAGCGCACTGGTCACGATTGCCCTCAAGCATTAAGCGCTGGGGCGTAAAACCCAAACACCCTGCAATCCTTGCGGAAGGGTATTTGGGTTTTCCCTCTGCTGTCGTGCAGAGGGCAACGCCGCTTGCGCGGAGGGGTTTCAAAGGCGCAGCGCGTCAGGCCTTATCTGCGGTAAGAGAGCTCAAGGCCAAGGTATCTGTCCGTCATGGTGGCGTTGACGAATGGGCCGTTGGGGTCTGGCTTGAACTCAAGCACCGTGTACTTGGTGTCACGCGTCTTGATGGCCACTGCATTGATGTGGGCCTTCGCCTTGCTTTTGGTGCGGTTGCTGAGCGCACTCAGCGAAGGTGATTTGCGTGCATTAGCGCAGTGCTGACGAACGGCGGCGATGGTTATGCCCAGCTGGTTCGCAATCGTGCTGTGGGGCTTGCCTTCGTTATTGAGCGTAGTGATCTGCAGACCTTGCTCTTTGGTTAGGGAATTAGCCAAATTTCTTCTGCTCCTTAAACATGTCAAGGGTTAGAGAACCTGTGGAAATAAGGTCAGCAAGAAAAGTGCTTACTGACAAATTAACCATAGGGCGACAGGGGATTTTAACGTTTCAGAGCTTTTTTGTCTGAAAAGCAAAAAATTAACCTTAAATATGCTTTTTTGCTGTAAGTACAGACATTTTGTGGCCCGTGGGTAGCAGACATAAAGGGGTAGCTTCTTAAACCCAAACCCCCTTTAGTAAAGGCGCTTGGGTTTTCCCTCTGCTGTCGTGCAGAGGGCAACGCCGCTTGCGCGGTGGGCTTTGCTGTTCTTGGCAACCCGGTTTGCCTCACCCTTTGACCGTGTACGCACTTTGGCGACTGGATACAGCGGGACACTGCGCGGAGCACCCGCCTTGCCGGGTGACGCTATGGAGCCGGACGAACCCCAAACATTGGCTGGGGAGCAACATCGGCGGCGACTTGTGAAAGACCGGGGCTTGCCCGGTCGATGCCGTGGTGCCCATCGCGGGTGCACCTTGCTGCGCGCCGTGGGGCACTAGACCTTCCTCTTGCTTCGATTCGGTTCGGGGCGGATCGCTTCCCCTTGGTCGTTTCGCTGTTGGTGCTGCGATTGACGAATTAAACAATACGTTTATCAGGGTGTCAAACGTTTTGTTTAAACATGGTGTTGTAAGTTGTACTTGATTGATTTCATCTGACAGGCGGAGCTTTAGAACTGGGCTACAACTTTGGAAGGAGGACACTGTCATGCAACATCACCCCAAAGAACCGCGTAAGGAGCCAGAACCCAAGCCCGAGCCAATTGACCCGCCCAGCGATACCCCGCCGGTTGAGCTGCCGGGTGAGCCTATGGATGAGCCCAATGTTTAGGGCGCAAAAAAGCCCGCGCAGTGCGGGCTAAGTGCGCGAGTATTGGAGGTTTTACGCTTTGTTAATCTGTGCTGTTTGCAGCTCAGTGATGAGATCAATCAACTCTTTGTTCCAGCCGGCTCCTCCGGCTTCGAGTTGATCTTTGCCTTGAACCAAAGATTCAATGATCTGCTTGGCTAGTTCCGCTAATCCAATTGTCGGTAAAACAATTTCAGTGGCCACGAAGTGGGAGATTTCGTTGCCGTCTGCAGAGCGTTGTGGTGGATGGCTGGAGAACACCAAGCGTGAGACGGGATAGCCTAATGACACTTGGGAAACACCTTCGCAAAAAACAGGTTGATGACGAACACTTGTAAACCTGTGGGATGGCTGGTTAGCAGGTGTAGTAGCTGGTTTTTGCAGTTCGGTCTTGGGTGTAGAAGTTGTCATGGTGCTCGTCTCTTAAATCATCTGTATTGATGGTGAGCAGGTAACGGCTGCTCTGCAAATCGCGCTCGGCAGTCACTGCAGTAAACACTGAGGTGTAGGCAGCTGCGCTGAGCGGAAGGGTCTTGTCTTGCACGGGCAGCGTGCTTTGGCTTTGGCTGCGCTGGGTAGCGGTGTAAAAAATGACATCTTTTGCCTCTTCTTCGAAGCTAGCTACGTGCCGTGCAGCCTCGTTGGGCTTGTAGGTGGCATTAAGCATGGCGAGCGTAGAGACAAACTCCACGCGCAAGCCTGTGTCAAAAGCACTGCTGAGCTTGAATAAAGTCTGCAGGCTTAACTGGCCATAGCTGGGGTCTTCCAGACGCGAAATCGCTGTCTGGGTGGTCTTCATTTGTTTTGCTAGCTCAGCCTGACTTAGGTTGCGATCCAGGCGCATGGCTCGGATTTGGTGTGCAAGCGCAGTGGTAATTTCTGCCTCTACATACGCGTCACGTGCTTCCTTATTCTTCTTCATCTTGAGGAAAGTCCTCTCCATCAACTTGGAGAGTGCGACTGGATGCTGTCCCTTCTTTGTGCGCTTTGAAACGCTCGAAGGCGATGTCGAAGGCGTCAGCTGGGTCATAGATCTTTTGCTTATGGTGGCAGACAAGGAGGATGACAAATGTATTTTTTCCAGAAGGGAAGTAGCCGAGAGCTCGTTCTTCTCTCTTTTTTGCTGTGTAGCGAATTTCATGGAGTTTGAACCCAGCAGCTTTGAATTTTTTGTCGCCTAGCGTTACTTTTTTTGCGTAGGGCTCATTCCATTGATCAAGTGGCGAAATTGCAAGGTGCTCTACAGCGCGCTCAAAGCGAATGCTGTCTGCGGGTAAGTAGCTGTCGATAGTTTTTTGTACATCACAACGACCTCTTGCATTCACGAAGACTTCGAACTTCCAAAGCATCATATCAATTTTGCGATATTTATTAGTGGTAATTAACCTGATTACTTGCTTTGGAGGTGGTCTTGATGAAAGCTGTGTTCACAACTTTTTGCCATTCCATGCCCACACCACACGCCCCAGTACACGCAGTTGGTGGTCGCCGTTGAGCACATCCACGGTCTTGATGTTGACGTTGTCGGAACTGACTTCCATGGCGCCATCCATACGGATGCGCACGCGCTTGATGTAGAGCTGGCCACGCACTTCCAGTACGTACACACCCTCAATGCTGGATGGGTCGCGAGAGCCTACGTCCACCAGCAGCACATCACCATCACTGAAGGTGGGGGCCATGCTCTCGCCGTGGGCATGGATGAACTTCAGCTCTCGAATATTGCCGGGGCGAATGTGCTGGTTGATCCAGTGCGATGACAAGGCTAAGTCGCCCACCACATAGTCCGCATCAAGCACGTCATTGCCCTGGCCCATGCTGCCGCAGTTGGCAAGTAGGGGGATCCGTACTAAATCTTCTGGCTCAACTGCTGCTGTGGGTTGATGAATCAGTGCTGTCGCTGTAGTGCCAGCCACCATAGGGCCTTCGCCAGTGAGCAGCCAAGCTGCACGAACGCCAATCACCGTCTCAGCAGTCATCGCGCCTGCGCGAGAAACGCCACGTGTTTCCCAGTTCTTGACGGTCTGAGGTGATTCGTTGAGAAGGCGAGCCACGGCAGATTGACCAGAGATGTCACGAAGTTGCTTGGCGGCTTGGTACAGCCTGTCAGTAGAAGCATGCATATGTGAAATTTTCTGTTTAGTAAACAAAATGTTGTTAAACGTTATGTTTGACTTTTGTTTAAACTGAATGTTTAATTTGCGCATGCATCAAGACGAACAGCTCATCTCTCGGCTCGGCGGCGTAGTGAAGTTCGCAACGCGCTTGGGTCTCGACCCTAAAAAAGGCGGCGCCCAGCGTGTCCAGAACTGGAAAAGTCGCGGCATTCCCGCTGCTATCGAACGCGATAACCCATGGATTGCCCAGGAGCGCAGCTTGATGCGCAGCGGCGCCTACCTGCGCGACGCCCCCTTGCCCCAAGCAACGCAGGAGGTGGCGCATGGCTGAGTCAATCCCAGAAGTTGCTTGCCCTGAAAAGTGGGCTAAAGCGCAGGCCCTCAAAGCGCAGCAGGCCCTAGAGTTTGCACAGGTGCGTGAGCGCAATGCAGGGCTCGAGCAGGTGGCCAGCATCACGGTGGTGCTGCACAAGAGTGGCCAGGTAAGTCTGTCGAGTGAGCGTGGTGGACGGCCTGACTCAAGTTCTTCGGCGTTTGACCAGGTTTTGCTTGGCCAGCGCGTGCTGCAACTGGCCCAAGAGCTGCGCGATATCTTGCTGTACGGGGTCAGGCTTTGACTTCGTATAGCTCGTTGAAGATGACTTGCACCATGGCCTGGCCTTGCTGGTTGCAGCCTTGGTCTTTCACATCCAGCACGCTGAGGTCGGCGTTGCCAAAGTACACCAAGTCGTCTTCTTGGATGGTCTCGACAAAGTGTGCAAAGCGTGCGCGGAATTCTTTGCCGCTCATAAATTTTTCTTGGCTCATGCTCGCCCTCCTTGGCATTGGTTGTGTGGGAGCTTCCATCGTAGCCAAGGCAGGGGCGGGCACCCATTCGACAGTGACGGGCGGCGCGCATGCCGCTTACCCCACCACGATGCGTTGCAGCCTGCGCAGGGCTTGCACTTCTTCGAGCGTGGCGCTTTTGGTCATTTGCATTTTGGCTGTGGTCATGTCCAGCCAGGCGTTCATGCGCTCGGCAGTGAAGCCTTTGCGCTCGCATTCCAAGATGGTGGCCATTTGGGCCAAGAACTCTTCCAAGGCGGTGACACGCAGTTGGAGGATGGCGAATTCTTCGGCTGTGGGCGCTGGTGCTTGCGATTCATTGGGCATGTTGGCTCCTGAGCAGGGGGTGTTGCTGTGACGGCATTCAGTTTCTCAGCAGCTTGCTTTCCGGGCTATGGCGAAAAACATGTGCATGCCGACATTGCCCGCGGTATGGATGTTTTGGATGCTGCTTTTCTGATTGCCCAAGAGACGCCGGGCGGTGTGCAGGCGTTGGCGCACCGGATGGGTGTTTCGCCCAATACGCTGCAGCACAAGCTGAACCCCAACAACGTTTCACACCATTTGTCTCTGAAAGAGGCGGTGGCTTTGCAGACGGTGTCTGGTTTGCCATATGTGCTGTATGCAATGTCTGCAGCCCTTGACCATGTTTGCCTGCGCTCTCGCCCTGATGTAGCGGAGGGCGATGCCTGGGAGGCTTTCCGCTTTTTGCAGCAGTCCATGGGTGAGTTGACGGCTGCAGCTGCTGATGCATTGCGAGGTGATGGTGCTGTGAGTGCCAATGCGCACCGCCGTGTGGAACACCAAGCCAATGAGTTGATTGCGGGTGTAAGTGCCTTGGTGAATGCCGTGGCTGCCCGCTCACCCAAGCGAGAGGCCTGATATGCACCTCCAACTGAGCGCCAGCGTGATGAACCAGGCCGAGCTGCTGAAGCAGTTGCACGGACTGACCGGGCCGCAGGCCGCGCGGGCCTATGCCAAGGCGCTGAACGACACAGGGTTTGAGATACGCCGTGCCATGCAGGACGAAATGCGGGCTGTGTTTGACCGCCCCACCAGCTACATCATCCGCAGCCCGCGTGTGCGCATGGCCAAGCCAGACAAGCTGAGCGTGACGATTGAGCCCGCCTACATGGGTGGCAAGGGTGTTGACCCGCAAAAGATCCTGAACGCCCAGGCCTGGGGCGGCCGCCGCCACGACAAGCGCAGTGAGGTGGCTTTGCGCCGTGCAGGCATCTTGCCCACCGGATATCAAACGGCCATTCCTGACGACGCACGCGGCGGCCCGTACCCCGGCAGTGACGACGGCAGAGGCAATTTGCGTGGCGCATTTCTGGTGCAGCTGATTAGCTACTTCCAGGCGTTTGGGGAGCAGGGCTACCGGGCCAACATGAGCGCCCGGGGCTACCAGCGCGTGCACCGCGGCACCAAGAGGCAGACAGGGCGGCGCTACTTTGTGGCGTATGGCGCGTTGCGTGGCGGCCCGCGCATCACCAAAAAAGGCGAGCCAGATAACCGCACGGCCCACTTGCAGCCCGGTATCTGGGCCGTGAGTGGCACAGGCGGTGCGGACTTGCGCCCCGTGCTGCTGTTTGTGGAGACCGGCACGTACCAGCCCCGCCTGGACATGAACAAGGTGGCCCAACGGGCCGATGCCGAGGCCTATCTGGCCCGGCGCATTCGTTTCCGCCTGCGGGAGGCCGCTGGCGTGTAGCCGGTGCCTGCCCAGATATCAAGAGGAGATCAACCATGCAACACACCACCGTAACGGGGCGTGACACCAGCGCCGCAGCATTTGCCGCCTTGGGCAATGAAGGGCGCCGCCGCCTGAATGAGCGGCTGTACGAATCCCTGCGCCATGCCCACCAGTACGGCACGCGTGACATGAGCCGCCGTGAGCTGCGCGACTACCACCACAAGCACACGGGCGAGTGGCTGGAGCTGTCCAGCGTGGCCAGCACCGTCAACGCCTTGCTGGCCGCAGGCAAGTTGGAGGAGGGCGAGGTGCGCATGTGCAGCTTGTCTACCCGCCAGCGAGAGATCAAGCCCGTGCGCTGCAAGGCGCGTCAGGCGCGGCTGGACTGATATCGAAAGCGATAGCTATGAGCACCATCATCATGTCGGCCTGCTGGCCGCTACAGGGCATGTCTGCCGCGCAAAAGGCCGTTCTGATATCGCTGGCTGACCAAGCGAGTGACGACGGCGTGTGCTGGCCAGGTATTGGCACGATTGCACGGCGCACCTGTCTCTCGGAACGTGCAGTGCAAGAGGCACTGTCATGGCTGCAGAAAGTGGGGCTGGTTTACCGCGAGTACCGCACCAACTCCAGTACCAGCTACACCATCACTCCGGGCCGTTTTGATCCGAGCAAAGCACCTGCTGCCCGTAGTCGTTTGAAGGCAGGTGGTGCATATGGCGCACCCCCCGCAGATAGCGCACCCCCCGCACACGGCGCACCAGGGGGTGAACCAGGCGCACCCCTACCCCCGCAGGAGGCGCACCCCAGGGGTGCGCCAAGCGCACCCAAATCATCATTGAACCGTAATAGGAACCATCAAAGAACCGCCATCTGCGCGGGCGGCGGGCGCGAGGATTTGCCAGACCTCCATGAACTGCCCAAGCCAGCAGCAGGTGGCAGCCATGAGCTGGCAGGCACGGTGTGCCAGCTGCTCAAGCGCATGGGCATGGGGCTGGTCAACCCGAGCAACTCCAAGCTGAACGCGCTGCTCAACGCTGGCGTGACGGTGGGGCAGATCGAGGAGGCCGCCCGCAAGGCGTTGGACAAAGGCAAAACCTTCACCTACGCCCTGGCGATTGTCGAGCGGGAGGAGCGCGATGCCCGCAATCTGGGGCAAGCGCTGGCCCAGCAGCGCGTTGCACAGCAGGCTGGCGCCGAGACCTTTGCCCAGCGGGCAGCACGCCTGCGGGTGGAGGAGGTCTCGCCCGCCGTGGCCCGCAAGGTGCCCGGTGTGCTGAGTGCGTTTGAGCGTGCACAGGCCTTCATGAACGGGGCAGACGTGATCGACGTCACGCCCTCGCAACCCCGCATCGGAGGCTGAGCGTGGAGCAGCAGACCTTTACCGACGTGATCGAGCTGATCTTCGGCAAGCTGCAGGTGCGCTACGGCGCAGCGTGGCTGCGGCAGTGGGACGGTGTGGACATGAACCTCGTCAAAAGCGACTGGGGCAGTGAGCTGGTGGGCTTTGCCAACAACCTGGAGCCGCTGCGCTACGCCTTGCGCCATCTGCCTGAGCGTTGCCCCAACGTGAGCCAGTTCCGCGCGATTGCCAACGGTTGCCCACTGCCGCAGTTCAAGCAACTGCCTGCGCCAGAGACAGACCCTGCGGTGGTGGCAGAGCAGCTGGCGCGCCAGACCGAGATCCGCAAGGCCATCACCCCACGCGAGGACGGCAAGGAATGGGCACGCCGCATCGTGGCTCGGCTGAAGAACGGTGACACCAGCATCTGCCGCTACAGCGCCATGTCGGCCCGCATGGCGCTGGGCATGGAGGCCAAGCTGTGATGGCCGCCGCCTGCACCGTGGGCTGCGCCGGTCGCGGGTCCTTCCCGGCCAGTCCGGAAGCGGGTAATTCGAGCCGCGATGTCGGACTGTTCAGCAAGTTTCCTAAGGGGGTTAAGTGAAGGTTCTGCCTTATTTGGATGCTCACATTTCGCAAGCAGAATTTGCGCAGATGGTGGGTGTGAGCGAAGCCAGCATCAGCAAGCGCGTGAGCGATGGCGTGCTGACCCGTGGTGAATGTGCCCATGCCTGGATGGTTGCTTATTGCGAACACCTGCGCGACCAGGCCGCAGGCCGCCTGGGTGAAACCTTGGGTCTGGACCTGGTGCAAGAGCGCGCCGGTTTGGCCCGCGCCCAGCGTGAATCGCAGGAGCTGAAAAACGCCGTCGCCCGCGGCGAGTACGCCCCCATCGGCATCCTAGCCGACGTGCTCGCCCTGGCCAGCTCCGCCATTGTTGACCGGCTGGACCAGCTTGAAGGCCAGCTGCGCAAAGCCTGCCCAGACCTGCCCGAAGAAGCCCGCATGGTCATCCTCCGCGTGATTGCCGATGCGCGTAACGAATGGATCCGCTCCACCTCCAAGCTGGTGGCCGACTCGTTAGACCGCATGGCCCAGTCAGAGGCAGATGAGGCCGACGCACTTGATATCAGCGAAGGTGCAGCTTGACCGTATCGTTCCCGTCAGAAGCCATGGCCGCCATCCAGTCCGCCACAGAGCTGGGCCTGTCCAGCCTGCGCGCTGAAGTGCCGCAAACCCTCAGCGAATGGGCGGCTGCACACTTCATCCTGGCGGGTGAATCCAGCCACCAAAAGGGCGGCTGGGTGGGCTGGCCCTTCCAGCAGGGCATTCTGGATTTCATGAGTGACGACCGTATCGAAGAGCTTGCCGTCAAAAAGTCAAAGCGCGTGGGCTACACCAAGATGATCACTGCCTTCGTGGCCTACAACATCGCCCATCGCCGCCGCAAGCAAGCCCTGTGGCAGCCCACCGACGATGACCGAGACAGCTACGTCAAAAGCGAGATTGAGCCGGTGTTGGATGGCGTAGCCGCCGTGCAAGCCGCACGCCGCCAGGGCAAGGGTGTGGAAGACACCATCAAATACAAACCTTTTCGCGACAGCGTGCTGCACCTGCTGGGCGGCAAGGCAGCGCGGGCTTACCGGCGCATTACCGTGGCCGTTTCCATCTTGGATGAGTGGAGTGCGTTTGACCAAACCATTGAAAAGTCTGGCGACCCCGGCACCCTCGCCAAAGGCCGCTTGGAGGGCGCGCCGTACCCCAAGTTTGTGGGCGGTAGCACACCCCGCGTCAAAGGCCTGTGCCACGTAGAGCGCGCGTGTGAAGAGTCCGCCGCCTACGTGCAATACCACATCGACTGCCCCCACTGCGGTGCAGACCACCCGCTGGTGTGGGGCGGCAAACACCTGCCCTACGGCTTCAAATGGCAAAAGGGCAGGCCAGACACCGTGCACCACATCTGCCCCCACTGCCACCAAAGCATCACGCAGGCAGACTACCTGCCCGGCGGCTGGCCCCTCACCGGCACCTGGGTGTGCAAAAAAACCGGCATGCGCTATGGCGCAGACCGCGTCTGGCGCAACGCACAGGGCCAGCCCTGCAAGCCACCGCGCACACTGGGCGTACACGTCTGGGCCGCCTACAGCCCCCAGCGCACCTGGGCCAGCATTGTTGATGAGTTTGAAAAAGCCCATCGCGCCCTGCAAGCCGGTGACATGGCCCCCATGACCGGCTTCACCAACGAAACGCTGGGCGACACCTGGGAAGTAAAGGGCGACAGCAGCGACGAACACGCCCTGCAAGCCCGGGCAGAAGACTACCGCCTGGGCATCGTCCCCAAGGGCGCGCTGCTGCTCACCGCAGGCGTAGACGTACAGCGTGACCGGTGGGAAGTCACCGTCTGGGGCTGGACCCGTGGGCTGGAAAGCTGGGTCGTCGCGCACGAAGTGCTCTACGGCAACCCCGCCAGCGACGCCGACTGGCAGCCGCTGGAGCAATACCTCCTCCAGCGCTTCCCCCAGGCGTGGCACGGCGGCAGTCTGGGCATCAGCGCCGTCAGCATTGACTCGTCCGACCAAACCCAAAGCGTCTACAACTGGGTGCGTAGCGCCCAAACCCGCATCCCCGGCCTGCGCGCCATCAAGGGCGACAACAACGACAGCCGTGCCATCGTCGGCCCCAGCAGTCTGCAGGAAGTGAACCACCGTGGCCGCAAAATTAAACACGGCATCAAGCTCTGGCTGGTGGGTGTAGACAACGCCAAAGACCTGCTGCTGGGCCAGCTTGCCATTACAGAGGCTGGCCCCGGCTACGTCCACACCAGCACAGACCTCAAGCGCGAGTGGTACGAACAACTCACCGCAGAGCAGCGCATCCTCACCAAACTCAACGGCAAAGACACCTACAAATGGGTCAAACGCCGCCCGCGCAATGAAGTGCTGGACTGCCGCAACTACGCCCTGCACGCCGCCATGGCCCACGGCATCCACAAATGGCCCGAATCCAGATGGCTGCAACTGGAGCAAACCGTGCAGCCCCCGCAAGACCTGTTCAGCACACCACCAGCCCAAGAGCAGGGCGCACAGCCATCACCGCCCGCCGCCCCCGCGCAGCACCAGCCAGCGCAGCCTGCCACCACCACGGCAGACGAAGACATATTTGCCCCAATCAGCCTGCAATGACCACCACACCTGCGCAACCAGCTATCAAAACAATGAACAACCGCACCAGCACTATGAGTAACGCAACCCCCACCCCCTCAGTTTCCAGCAACAAGCTAGACCCCATCGCCGTGCTGCGTGAAGAGCTGGCCGCCGCTGCCGTGTGCCACGGCGTGGAGCGGGTGGAAGATTTGACCGAGGCACTGGTCACCCGCGTCGTGCAGCGCCTGGGTGGCACCACCGTTTATGTGCGCAACCCCCGGGTCATGGAGCGGGAACGATTGGCGCAAGAAGTGCGCGCCAAGTTCAATGGCCGCAACACCCGCGCGCTGGCGCGGGAGTACGGGGTGAGCGTGCGGTGGGTGCAGAGGTTGCTGGTGGATTGAATGGGGGGCTTATGAGTGGGAAAAGAGAGACGTATCAGCTATTGCCTGCCATGGATGATTGGGCTAAAAGGCCATAGACTCATAATATGAATAGTATTTTTTTATTCACGCATCTTTGCCATTTCGCCACTTTCTAATGACCATCTAACAGTTGTACAAAGAACTTGATAGATGTTAAACACAAAAGTTTTGAGAAGCATAATTAGATAAATACACCATGCACCAAATATTGAAAAGAATATTTTTAGAAAATCTTCGTAAAAGTTTGAACCAACACAGGTTGGAATTAGATTGAAAAAATATTTAATTATTAATACTAGAGGGCCATTTGGCTGAGCGAATATGGTTAGGATTGCACATGTAAAAATAAAAGCGCAGTAATGTATAAATGACAGCATAAAAGCTGACATGTTATATTTTAAATAGCTTTCATTGGTTTTTTTGTACTTCCTTATTGCCATGAAGTTGAATAGCTCAACTTTTGTTACGGTTACAAATATAGTAAATCCTGCTACTAAAAAACCGATGACAGCAGGTGCTAATGAAGCTCCAAACGCAAGAGTGGAACGAATATTTTTTGATAAATCAGATGTTGTTGGGTTGATGTAATAGCAATAAAATATAAGACTAAAAAAAGCAATCAAAAAAGCAAGTGTATTAAATTTGCTAGAAGGGAATTTGAATGATAACTTATATAAATCCCACATGGACTTTTCATTATGGAGTCCTGCAGGGTCAATAAAATCATTCGCTGATACTTTGGGCAAGCTCATTTAGCTTATCCTCATGTTTTATGTTTAAAACTGGTTTCGCTACAAAAAGCGTCCCTTTACTAACTAGTGTTTTAAACATTGTATTAAATAGTGTGGCTGCTGTTTTTCTGTCTTTTGGTATTTTTTCAATTGGAATACTAACAGTAAAGTCCTCATTGCTACCATTAAGCTTGCTTCCATCCTCTCGAAGGCCTTTGAATTTTAATTCTGAATTTCCATCTAAAGCACCTTCAAGTTCTTCTTCAACATTATCTTTGGCTAGACCCTCGGGGTTTCGATAGGTGATTGTAGTTACTTCTGAGTCAAGTTTTTTATTCACTGAGCGAAGTCCTTCAAAAAGCTCGGAATTATCAAGCTCATTGTTTGGTTTCACCATTCTAACTTTAATTTCACTTAATGTCTTGAATTGACTAATGAATGAGGATAAGCTTCCTTTACCTGGCAAAGCAACAATTTCCAAAACGGGAATGCCAATAGATTCAGCAATTGATTTCTTTGTCACTCTTTTGTCGATTAGACCAATTTCTTTTTGTTGTTTTAAATCTTCAAACAACTTGCCAATATAATCATTTCTACTTCTTCGGAAGAATGATTCAATTGTTGTTCTGAATTTTGCTAATCCAGGTGCACCAGAAACTTCTTTGATATAAATTAACTTATGATCCCTAAGTCTTAAAACGAAGAAAGAGGAAAGAGCGACCTCCATAGAAGCCTCATTTGGAATGATCTTCTCGGAAAATATCTGTGTTCTTTTATATTTTGTATCAACAACGAATTGCCCTGCAACGACCAGTTCATTGTTTCCGTTTTCTTGAATATTTAACAGTTCAACATTATGAAGAAACATGCGTTCTTCTCCATAAATCCTAACGTGATTTACAGTGAATGCAGGTATCACAATTTCATGCAAATAAGTCAAAAGCTCATCATTTCCAAAATGACAAACAAAATTTGCAAAATCGACCCTTTTTTTATATTCAGCCATGTCAATACTGTTGGTAACAAAATGATGCGATCCTGATATCGGGGAGCCTTCCTGTCAAGGAAACTTGGCAAAAGGTTGGCGCGCCGATGCGCAAAGCAGACTTAGGGCAGCGCTTGTACTAGAATGCGCAAATCACGCCCGTAAGCGTGATCTGGGCTTGGTCGCCCGGTAACAAAGGCGCAGCAGCCGCGCCACAAACAAGTTGGTTGCGGCTTTTTGCTTTCTAAGCGTGTCTGCGCACGCACACGGCTCCGGTTTACGGTGGGCCGTGTGGGGACACCCGCAAGGGTGTGCCGGTTCCTTTGTCCGGTCGACCAACCCTGCACGGTCCACCACCTTCTCTTGGTCGGGGAGGTGATGGGTACAAAACCTGTCACAAAGGAGCCTCGTCATGGCTGACTCCATCAATTCTTCCGTCCCCGCTGTCTCTGCTAGCCCTGAGCTTGTTGTTCACGACGGCATCATCACTACCTCCAGCCTGCAAGTCGCACATTTCTTTGGTAAGCGCCATACGCATGTGTTGCGGGCAATTAAGAATCTGTTGGCCGAAATGCCTGAAGGGTATGCGCCCAATTTTGGGCTGATGCAGACAGATGTTGATTTGGGCAATGGGGGCACAAGGAAAACACCTGCTTACCGCATGACCCGAGAAGGCTTCATGCTCCTCGCCATGGGCTTCACCGGCAAAGAGGCGCTGCGCTGGAAGCTGGCCTTCATCGCCGCCTTCAACCGCATGGAGGCCGAGCTGCAAAAGCCCGCCTACGACCCCGCACGCATCCAGCTGGCCCACAGCCTGGCCGCCCAGGCCGCCGCGCAAGTCACCCAGACGGTGTTTGATGCCATTGCCTCCGGCCGCAACAGCGACTGGCGCCGTGTGCGCTACCTGCTCAGCTTTGGCTACGACCGCGACGGCCAACCCACCATTCCCCAGGCGCAGGTGGTGGGGGACGACCAGATGGTCACCTCCCTGAACGCGCTCGTCCAGCACATCACCAAGCACGACGTCATCCCCTCCGACGCGCAACTGGCCGCACTGGTCACCGCCTGCGCCCACCAACTCTCCGAACGCGCCCAGGTGCGCGAACTGCGCGCCGCCACCAAAGCCAGCGCCGCCCCAGCCACCACCTCCAGCGCCGTGGCCGCGCCCATACCACCCCACATCGGGCACGACGGCAAGCCATTGCCCCCCGACACTTTCCGCGCCGTGTTTGTGTGAGGGTTGGGCGGTCAGGTTTTGATAGCTGCTGGCGCTTTCTGGGTAAGCGCTGGTGGCTGTTTTTATCTGAATTTTCGTGTGCAGCTCTGAAGCTCTGATTTCATGCCCCGGCGAGAGTGTGGACGGGGGACTCAACCTATACTAGAAAGATTAAGCTTCTGCGCAGCTGAAGGCGCTGTAACTGGGCAGGCGGGCCACTTCCGGCCTGACCAATCAGTCAGCTCTGACTTAAGCCTTCTGCTGGCGTAGTGCTGCTAACTGATAAATGACTTCCAAATTCCGTTTTATTGATCTGTTCGCCGGTATCGGTGGATTACGTCGTGGCTTTGAGGCTGCAGGGGGCGAGTGCGTCTGGACTTCTGAGTGGAACAAATATTCCAATCAGACGTATCTGGCTAACTTTCCTCACGACAGGCATGAGCTGGCAGGTGATATTACGCAGGTAGACCCTGCTGATGTGCCTGATCATGACTTGCTGCTTGCGGGCTTCCCTTGCCAGCCGTTTTCGATTGCAGGGGTTTCCAAGAAGAACTCGCTGGGGCGTGCTCACGGGTTTGATGATGAGACGCAGGGCACGCTGTTCTTCAATATTGAAAGCATCATCAAGGCAAAGCGCCCGGCTGCTTTTCTGCTGGAGAACGTGAAGAACCTCCGGTCGCACGACCGGGGTAATACTTTCCGCGTGATCATGGAGCACCTTGAGGCACTGGGCTATCACGTGCCGGAGCCTCGCATCATTGATGCCAAGCGCTACCTGCCGCAGCACCGTGAGCGTATTTTCATTGCCGGTTTCCGCAAGGATGTGGACTGGAGCCTGCTGGCCATGGATCTGCCAGACGTGGACAAGGGCCCGAAGCTCAAGGAAATTCTGCACCGCACGGATGGCACGGAGCCGTTTCTCGAACACGATGGCAATCGTTACTTTGACCATCAGGCCTGCAAGGTGCCAGACAAGTACATCCTGACAGAGAAGCTGTGGGCCTATCTGCAGGCATACAAGGAAAAGCATCAGAAGGCCGGCAATGGCTTTGGCTTTGGTCTGGTGGGCCCCAATGATGTGTCACGCACGCTGTCTGCCCGCTACCACAAGGATGGCAGTGAGGTGCTGATTGACCGCGGAGAGGGCCTGCGCCCACGCCGCCTGACGCCGCGTGAATGTGCACGCCTGATGGGTTACCCCGACAGCCATGTCATTCCCGTCAGCGACACGCAGGCCTATCAGCAGTTTGGAAATTCTGTGGCTGTGCCTGTGATTGAAGATATTGCAAGGCATATGGTGCCCCAGCTGCTGAAGGTCATGAAGTCTAAAAAATAACATCTCAGCTCTGAAGCTTCAGTCATCATTACTGAATGACAGATGTTGTAGACAGTCAGACACGCAGCCGGATGATGGCAGGCATCCGGTCGCGAGACACAAAGCCCGAGTTGCTGGTGCGCCGCTATCTGCACGCACAGGGCTTTCGCTACCGGCTGAATGTGCGTTCCCTGCCAGGCTCGCCAGACCTTGTTCTGGCGAAGTGGCGCACCGTCATTTTTGTGCATGGCTGTTTCTGGCACCGCCACCCCGGCTGCACACTTGCTTACACTCCCAAGTCTCGACAGGCCTTCTGGCTTGAAAAGTTCGAGAAGAACGTTGCCCGTGACTTGGCCGCCATCAAGGCCCTTGAAGAGGCCGGGTGGCGCGTCATCGTTGTCTGGGAATGCACGCTGAGAAAAAATGGCCAACATGCCGCACTGGCAGGGCTGGTACAAAAAATCCGTGGGGAGGATGGTAATGGCGGGGATGACAGAAGATCTGTTTGATGCACTGACTGCAGGTATGGGTGCAGCGGTTGACGCAGAAACAGGCGAGCTGAGCACGGCAGATCTGGAGCTGCTGCGGGCGCTGGATGCGCTGTATCAGGCGTCAGACAAGATTGCGATCAAGAAGCTTTCCAGAAATGACCGCGGCTGGGCATGGACTCCACCTGTAAATCATCAAGCAGGTATTTACATACCGGCGGAGCTGCGTAATGGTTTGTTTTTCCCCGAAGACACTGAGCTGCATGCTCCTTCGGAAAATGGAAAAAATATTCAGCTGCCCATTCGCATTTCCTGGCCACAGTCAGCTAAACATACCAAGCCTGCTCATTACAAAAGATTCACGGGCAAGAGTAGCGGGGCCGAAACACACCTGACAGTGTTGCCAAAGCATCTGTTTGCTGAGGCTGGACCTGCATCATTGCTGGTGCTTGGGCGTACAAGTCAAATGCCAGAAATGCAGTTACAGGCAGTTTTGGTCGACTCTGCAAGCACTGTGTATGGGCTGGTGGAGTCCCGGTTTGATCTGCGACCTGACTTTCAGGCTGGCATTTTTGATTCGCCTGCGGATGGAGCCTTGCCTGAGCGTGAGGTTGATGAGCTTCAGAGCTTTATCGATGAAGCAATTGAAGCTGTGCAGTCAGGCCATCTCGATCTTTTTCTGCGGAAGTATGCCGAGATGCCTGCTGCAGAGACTTTGAGCAATCAGGCGCGCCAGTTATGGCTGGACCAGAATCCGCGCTGCACGCTCAACCCGATGACGCTGGACAAGCCCGGGGATGCTGTTCGCAGCATCGTTTCTGGAATTGAGTTTGATCTGTACCGGCAGCATGAGGTGCGGACTCGGGGAGCCAGGCTGATCAAGTTGCTGCTTGGTGATGGCGCTGTGCCAACCGTGGGCAGTATGGTGACGCGCCTTGTGCGTGACTTCAGTGGCTTTTATTCCGAAATGCTCAATGCTTCACAGCAGCGCAAGGCGCGTGTCGGCACTGGTTTTGAAACGCATATTCGCTCATTGCTGGACGCAGGGAAGGTGCCGTATGCTGAGCAGAGGGTGGTCAGCTCCTTACGGCCAGACTTTGTCTTACCGAATGTGGAGTTGTACCAGGCTAATTCACCTCATGCACTGGTACTTTCTGCCAAAACTACGCTGCGTGAGCGCTGGAAGCAGGTGACCATGGAAAAGCGTGGCTGTCCGGTATTCCTTGCCACGATGGATGAAAAAGTTTCGGTTGCAGCAGTACAAATGATGAGAGAGCATAACGTTTACCTCGTAGTTCCAGAGGCGCTAAAACCTAAAAAAGGTGTGATCGTGGACTTTGCTCAAGAAGAGAACGTGAAAACATTTGCCGAATTTTTCAAGGACATTGTTGCCAAAGAGAAGATGCCAGTATGGCAGTCATTGATGTAGTGATAAAAACATCTTTTTGCTATTAAATTAATTTTCTGAATCTTTGCTGCATAAGCCCTAGCAGCCTGCGACAAAATTTAGAGAACTAGTTCGTCTGGTTTGTTCGCAGCACCCCGCCGACCATCGGCGCATGGGTATTTACAGCCACCTCACTACCGAACAGCTTCAAGCCAAGCGCGACACGTATTTGGCCGCGCTGGAAGCGCGCCTGACGCTGCCCACCACGGCCAGTGGGGAGGGGCGCTCGGTGCAGTTTGGCCAAGCCCCTGCAGACATTGAGCGGCAATTGCGTGCCGTGAATGAAGAGTTGGCCCGCCGCTCTGGCGGTGTCACCCGTGGCCCCATTTACCTGGCGTAAGCACATGGGGCGCAACAGCAAACAACACCACCGCCGCCAGCGTGCCGCTGCGTCTGTTACAGCAGGTGCAGGCATGACGGCGTACCAGGGCGCATCGCACTCTGACTTGGCCCTGCGTGACTGGCAGCCGTTTGCAGGCAGCCCTGACGCCGATTTGCTGCCCGAGCTGGACACGCTGACCAGCCGCAGCCGTGACCTGGCCCGCAACGATGGGCTGATGGCCGGTGGCCTGCAAACCCACCGTGACAACATTGTGGGTGCGGTACTGCGCTTGTCGGCCTTGCCGGATTACCGCCTGCTGGGCTGGTCGCCCGAGCAAGCCCGCGAGTGGGGCAACAAGGTAGAGGCGCACTTTCGCAGCTGGGCCGACACCACGGATTGCGATGCTGCCCGCACGCTGGATTTGCTGGGCCTCACGGTGCTGGCCCTGGGGGGCGAGATGGTGAATGGCGATGCCGTAGCCATTCCCAAATGGCTGCCGCGCCCAGACAGCCCTTGGGCCACGCGCCTGAGCTTGATTGAGTCTGACCGCCTGCAAACGCCCCCGTACCTGGAGGGCATGGCCCGCATTCGCCGTGGCGTGGAGTTTGACCGCGATGGCGCGCCGCTGGCTTACCACTTTCAGGCCGCGCACCCCGGTGATGCGCTGTACCTGCGTGGTGATGAGGTGCAAGACTTGAGCCGCTGGGAGCGTGTGCCCGCTTTTACGCCCTGGGGCCGCCGACGCGTGATTCACCTGCACGCCAAAGAGCGCACGGGCCAAACCCGTGGCCGCCCGATTGTGAGCGCGGTGATGCGCGAATTTCACATGGCGGGCAAGTACGCGCAAAACGAGTTGCAAGCCAGCTTGGCCAATTCTTTGGTGGCAGCGTTTTTGGAGTCGGATTTAGACCCTGAATCTGCCGGTGCGCTGTTTGGGCAAGACCCGCGTGCGGCGTGGGGCACATCCGTCAAGCAGGCACAAAACATTGGCAAGTTGCAGGGGGCAGCCGTCATCCCGCTGCCCGTGGGGGCGCGCATGAACAGCTTTACGCCGGGCCGCCCCAATGTGGCGTTTGACGCCTTCATGCTGGCGGTAGAGCGCCGTATTGCCGCTGGCATGAACCTGCCCTATGAGCTGTTTGCCAAAGACTTCAGCCGCGTGAACTACAGCAGCGCCCGTGCGGCACTGCTTGAGGCATGGCGCTACTTTCATGGCCGCCGCCGCTGGCTGACAGCCAACTGGCTCAAGCCCATTTATGAGCTGTGGCTGGAAGAGGCGGTGAACGCTGGCGTGATTGATGCGCCTGGCTTTTACGCCAACCGCTACGCCTACACGCGCTGCCGCTTTGTGTTTGGCGGCAAGGGCTGGGTAGACCCGGTGAAAGAAATCACCGCCGCCAAGCTGCGGCTGGAGATTGGCGTCTCCACCCTGGAGCAAGAGTGCGCAGAGCAGGGGCTGGACTGGGAAGAGGTGCTGCACCAGCAGCGTATTGAAGCCCAGCGCCGTGCGGAGCTGGGCCTGCAAGCACCTGCGCAAGCCGCATGGGTGGTGAGCCCTAGCGCACCGGATGCGCCCGACCAAGACGAGCAAGACAACAAAGAGCGCCGCGACAGCGGTGCAAGCGCAAAGGGCCAAGCATGAGCAGCCGCACCTATCCCCACTTGGCAGACCGTTTGCTGAACACGCCGCTGCTGCTGCACCCGCAAAAGCTGGACGCCATCATCGCCGGGCTGGGTGGCCGCCTGCTGGGTGTGGATGGACTGCAGATTGATGCGGCTGAGCTGACCGCCCGCGCCGCTTTGCCTGCGGAGATGTTTACCACCCGCCGTGGCGAGCGCACCGAGCGCGGTTACCGCGTGGTGGATGGTGTGGCGGTGATTAGTGCCATGGGTGGGCTGGTGCACCGCACCAAGCTGGCAGCCGACAGCAGCCTGCTGATTGGCTACAACGACCTGGCCGCAGACGTGGAAGACGCGCTGGGCAAAAGCGATGTGCACGCCATTGCCCTGGTGATGGACAGCCCCGGCGGTGAGGTGGCTGGGGCGTTTGAGCTGGCCGAGCGCATTTACGCCGCCCGTGGCCGCAAGCCCATTGTGGCCGTGGCCGATGGCATGGCCGCCAGCGCTGCCTACCTGGCTGCCAGTGCTGCCGATGAGGTGGTGCTTACCAACACGTCGTACGTGGGCTCGATTGGCGTGGTCATGCGGCATGTGGACTTTAGCCGGGCGCTGGCCAATGACGGCATCACCGTATCGCACATCTTTGCTGGCGAACACAAGATCGACGGCAACCCCTACCAGCCCCTGCCTGATGCCGTGCGCGCTGCGCTGCAGGCCGACATTGAGGGGCTGTACCAAATGTTTGTTCAAGCCGTGGCCAAGCACCGCGGCATGAATGAGCAAGCCGTGCGCGACACGCGCGCCGGCGTTTACCGGGGCGTGGCCGCAGTGGCTGCGCGTTTGGCTGACCGCATTGGCACTGTCGATGCGGTGGTGGCCGAGCTGGCAACCCGACGCACCCCCACGGTGGCTACTGCTGTGGGCATTTCACTCCAACCTTGGGAAACCTCCATGTCTGAAGCATCCGCGAATGCAGCGGCCGCAGCTCCTGCTGCGCCCGCTGGTGCAACTACGACCACCACCACGGCAGCAGCACCTGCTACCGCCAGTCAGGCCGATCTGGACAAGGCCCGTGCCGAAGGCGCCGCTGCAGAGCGTGCCCGTGTCACGGCGATTACCAGCCATGCCAATGCGGCAGCCAACCCCGCCATTACCCAGCAGTGCATTGCCACGGGCCTGAGTGCTGAGCAGGCCAAGGGCTTTTTGGATGCAGCACCTGCCTCTGCAACTACCGCTGCTGGCAATCAGTTCGCTGCAGCGATGGCCGCTATGGGCAACCCCAACGTCTCGGGCGTAGAAGCCGCAGCCCCACAAGGCGGTGCAGCTGAAGCGCAAGCCAGCGGCGCAGGCTGGGACAAGGCCTTTGGCGTGTCCAGCCACTAAAGCACACCTCATTCAAAAGGAGCGCAAATCATGGATCAACAACAACCCGGCACGGCTTGCTACCTGGTGAGCGAAGCCAACGGCACCCGCTCGCGTGATGTGGTCACGCTAGCTGAAGGCGTAGTACGCAACCCCGGCACTGTGCTGGGCAAGGTGGCAGCCACAGGCAAGTACGTGCCTGTAGACCCCGCCAATGGCACGGGCGAAGGTGAAACACCAGACGGCAGCCACATCGCTGTAGCGGTGCTGTTTGCCGCTGTGGACGCCACTGCGGGCGACAAGCCCGCCGTCATTACGGCCCGTGATGCAGAGGTGGAGGCTGCCGCCTTGATCTGGCCTGCAGCCATCACCCCCACCCAAAAAACCGCAGCACTGGGCCAGTTGGCCGCAGTGGGCATTGTGGCGCGCTGATTGCGCCGGAAAGACCAAAGGTAAACCACATGGCAGACCTCGCACTCCTGGCATCGCACGCCGCTTTCAGCATGACTTCTTTGTCTGCGGCCATTCAAAAGGCACCTTATGTGCCGCAACTGCTGGGGCAGATGAACATCTTTACCCCCGAGCGTTCACGCACCACCACCATTGCGGTGGAGGAGAAGGGCGGCATGTTGTCGCTGATTCCCGTCAGCGAACGTGGTGCACCGCTGGACGAAGGCAAGGGTGAGCAGCGCACCATCAAGTACTTCGCCACCAACCGTATTGCGCGCGGCAAGACGCTGTATGCCCATGAGCTGCAGAACATTCGCGCCTTTGGCGAAACCAGCGAACTGCAAGGCGTGCAGAACCAGATTGCCGAAATGATGAATGGCACAACGGGCTTGCGCGCAGCGGTAGAACTGACGCACGAGCACATGCGCCTGGGCGCAGTGCAGGGCAAGGTGATGGACGCCGCAGGCAATGAGCTGCATGACTGGTTTGCCCAGTTTGGCATTGCCCGCCCAGCCACCATCAACTTTGACTTTGCGGCGGCTACGGCAGAAGAGGGCCAGATCCGCGTGAAGTGCAACGAAGTGATCCGCGCCATGATGCGCGGCAGCCATGGCGCTTGGTTGCCGGGCATGACCCGCGCCGTGGCCCTGTGCGGCGACAAGTTCTATGACGACCTGACCAGCAACGCAGAAACCCGTGGCACTTACCTGCAGCAGCAAGGTGCCAGCGAGCTGCGCAACGATGTGGGCCAGGCGTTTGGTAGCTTCCGCTACGGCAACATCGACTTCATCAACTACCGGGGCACGGACGACAAGAGCACCGTGGCTATCAATGACGATGAATGCCAGTTCTTCCCCGTGGGTGCGCCGGATGCATTCAAGGTGGGCTTCTCGCCAGCGGAATTTCTGCCCTTTGTGAACACGCCCGGCCAGGACGTGTACGCCATGGTGGTGGTGGACAAAGACCGCCAGGCCTGGGCCCGCCCCGAGGTGTACAGCTACCCGCTGTTCATGTGCACCCGCCCCGGCATGCTGCAACGCGGCAAGCGCAAGGCTTAAGCGAGTAGGCCGACCATGACGCACAACCTTGCGCCCTTTGCTGCTGTGAATGCCTTGATTAATCAGGGGGTGAGCCAGCTGCTGTCCAACGCCACGGCAACGTGGCAGGGCACAGGGCATGCCTTTGGAGTGGTTTTCAAACGTGGCCTGGATGAGGGCTACTTGCCTGAAGCAGTTACGGCAGTCACCCACACCGTTTCCATGTGTGTGGTGAACGCACCAGGCATTGCAGAGGGCAGCCAAGGCTTGTGCATCAACAACCAGCCCTGCCGGGTCACTGGCCCG
Source organism: Comamonas sp. UBA7840 (assembly GCF_002501455.1). NCBI lineage: Bacteria > Pseudomonadati > Pseudomonadota > Betaproteobacteria > Burkholderiales > Comamonadaceae > Comamonas > Comamonas sp. UBA7840. Next base: position 78,127 of record NZ_DLTI01000013.1, read on the forward strand.
GTGGTGCCAGATGCATCGGGCTGGGCTACTTTTCCCGTCGTGCTTACGGAGGGTGCCCATGCTGGCCCTTGAAAAACTCATCCAAGACCGGCTGCGCGCCTTGGCTGCCTTTACGGGCTGGCAGGTTCGCGGTGCCACGGTGGCCACTGATCGCCGTGGCGTACCAGCGGTGGATGTGCGTATGGGGGGCGCCAGTGTGCCCCAGGTGCGCAAGCCTGCTGTAACGCTGCAGCCTGAGTGGTCAGTCACTTTGGTGGTGCAAAAAAGCGACCAAGCAGCTGAGCAACTTGATGCTGCGCTGGTGGCCACCATCGGCGCGCTGCACAACTGGCGCCCCGACGATGCCACGCGCAGCTGGACCGAGCTGCAGGTGGCCCGTGTGACTGAGGCAGCTTTCAGCGAGGCTGGCTTGGTTGGCTACGAAATCACCTTCACCACAGCGGCTGTTTTCGACGGCCAGTCTTAACCCCATTTTCTGGAGCATTCCCATGCCCATCCTGCACGAGAAAAGCCAGTACCTGATTGCCCGCGGGCGTGTGTACTTTGACCCTTATGACGCCAGCGAGCAGCTGACTGGTGAGATTGACCTGGGCAACTGCCCCGGCGTAGCCCTCACGATTGCCACTGAAAAGGCAGAGCACTTCAGCAGCCAAGGTGGGCTGCGCGAAAAAGACGGTGCTTGGGTGGTTCAGGTGGACCGCACCGGCACGCTCAACTGCGACAACTTTTCACCGCAAAACGCTGCGCTGTGGCTGTCTGGCACGCACGAAGTCAAGAGCCAGGCCGCAACGCCTGTCACTGGTGAAGAGCGCAAGGTGCTGCCTGGCCGCCAATACCAGCTGGGCGCTACTGCTGCCAACCCCTTGGGCGTGCGCAATGTGACAGATGTGACCGTAGCCCTCAAGTCTGGCGGCACAGCCTTGGTGGCGGGTACGGACTACAACGTAGACCTGGCCACCGGTCGCGTGCAAATCCTGGCTGGGGGTGCCATTGCTGTCGCCACCGATGTGCTGTTTGGCTACAAGCCAGTGGCGGCCACGTATGACGCGGTCAAGTCTGGCGCATCGGCTGAGCTGACAGGTGCGCTGCGCATTGTCTCGGACAACGCCGCCGGCGGTGATCGTGACTGGTATCTGCCCAAGGTCACGCTCACACCCAATGGTGACCTGCCCTTGATTGCTGAAGGCACCGACGTGGTCGCCATGGAGTTTGGCTTGGAGGCGCTCAAGCCTGCTAACGCCGAAGCCATCTACTGCAACGGCCGCCCCGTTGCTGTTTAACCCCTGCTTGTAAACCGCCCAGCACACCGCTGGGGCGGTTTGCCCTGTGGCCTTCCGCTGGCTACAGCGCAAACCGTAAGCACGCACTTTCAAAAAGCCCATGGCATTTAAACCCATTCAGATCGTTATCAACGCCAAAGACAATGCGTCTGCGGTGTTGGGCCGCCTTGAAGGCAAGATCAAGGCGGTGGGCATTGCCGTTGCGGGCTACTTTGGCATCAAGGCATTTGCAGGCGGCATTCAGGGCGCGGCAGAGTTTGAAGCCGCCATGAGCCGTGTGAAGGCTGCCACCGACGGCACTGCTGAGGAGATGACTGCGCTGACCAAAGCAGCGCAAGGTGCTGGCACCAGTACCAAGTACACCAGTGTCGAAGCGGCAGGTGCTTTGGAAAACCTGGCCAAGGCGGGTTTGAGCGCTGGCGACTCTATCAAGGCGCTGCCTGCCGTGCTGGCACTGGCGCAGGCCGGTGATGTGGAGCTGGCCACTGCCAGCGAGTATGTGACCAAGGCCGTCATGGGCATGGGGTTGGCCTTTGATGATGCCGCCCGCGTGGCCGATGTGCTGGCCAAGGGGGCCAACGCCACCAACACCAGCGTGGAAGGGCTGGCGCAGGCGCTGAGCTATGCCGCACCCGTGGCCAATTCGCTGGGTGTGAGCCTGGAGAGTACCGTGGCGATGGTTGGCAAGCTGGCTGATGCGGGCATTGATGCCAGCCGTGCAGGTACGGCGCTCAACAGCGTGATGAGCCAGTTTGCCAACCCAGCCAGCAAGTTCCGCCAAGAGCTGGGTGCTGCGGGGATTGTGACCACTGACTTTGACAAGGCACTGCGCCAGCTTGCCGCCAGCGGTCCTGCGGGTGAGCGGGCCATTAACGCGGTGGGTATGGAGGCGGGCCCTGGTTTGCGGGCCATGCTGAACCAGGGCATGGGTGCGCTGGATGGTTTGACGGAGAGCCTGCGCAACGCCCAAGGCAGTGCGGCCGATGCGGCCAAGACCATGTCTGACAACCTCAAGGGTGCGCTGACGGGCCTGGGTAGCGTGTGGGATTCGGTGGTGGTGGCCCTGAACACGCCGGTGCTGCCCGTGCTACGCAAAGGTGTGGAGGAGTTGACCGTATCCCTGCGCCGCCTGGTGGATGACGGCACCGTCGCCCGTATGGGGTCGGTACTGGCATCAGCCTTTGACAATGGCATCAAGGGTGTGCAGGCCTTTTTAGGCGCGCTCAATGTGGATCAAATCATCATGCGCCTACAGGTGATGGCCAGCGAGGTGGGAGAGGCTTTCCAGCGCGTTACTACCTTTGCCACCAATGCGGGCAACGCCGTGCGCATGGCGTGGGGCGTGATGGCTGCAGGCACCAGCGCGGTGATGGCCGTCATCTACAAAGTGGGTGAGGCATTTGCGGGTGTGGCCAGCAATATTCAGTCTGGGTTGGCGCTGCTGTATGACGGGCTGAGCAAGGTCAGCTTTGGCGCGATCTCTGAGGCCTATGCGCGAGCTGCGGCGGAGGTGCGCTTGTCGGCAGAGGCAACCTGGGCGGCATCGCAGGCGCTGGCAGCAAAGGCTGATGAATCCTTCAACACCATGGCAGAAGGTGCAGAGCTGGCGCGCGATGGTTGGGTGGGGCTGACTGAGACGGTTGAACAGGCCGCGCCTGCAGCAGCCCAGACCGCCGACGCGCTACAACAGCTGGCCCAGGGTGTGGATGCTGTCGCCCAAGCGCAGAGTAATGCTGTGCCTGCAGCCCAGGCCAAGGCACAGGCAGATGCGCAGGCCGCGCAGGCGGTTAAGCAACTGCGGGCTGAGTACGCAGAGCTGGTGGTCAGCGGCAACATGCAGGCAGCCGCCAGGACGTTGATCGAGATTGATCGCATCCAGCGCAGGCTGGCTGGATCTGCAGAGAAAGCCGCGGAATCTGCCGCTTTGATAGACCAGGCTTACGCTGACCTTGGGTTGGAGACGCCTAAGGAATTGCAGCGCCTGGCAGACCAGGCATCTGCGGCCTTCAAGCGGCTGGAGAAAGACGGCACCCAGCCACCCCAGCGGATTGCCCAGGCCTGGCAGGTGATGGCCGAGCGCACCATTGCCGCCAATGGTGGAATTGCCCCAGCCTGGCTCAAGACCGAGGCTGCCGTCAAGGGCTATGAGATTGCGCTAGATCGCGCTGGCAAGGCTGTGGTCAGCACCGAGCGTGCCACCGCCCGTGCTGCAGGGCGCATGGTGGGTGATTTTGACAAAGTGGGGCGGGCTGCTGATCGCGCGGGGCAGCGCATCCACAACATGCGCCGTGCTGCCGAGTCGCAGGAAGGCGACGGGGCCAAGCCATTTGGCTCCCCTAACATTGCCCAACGTGGCACCACCAACCCCATTCAGAACCTGGTGCCCGCCAACATCCAAACCGAGGCCGAGTTGGATGCCTGGTGGAAAGAGTGGCAGCGCCAGTACAAAGAACAAAACCCGTTTGACGTGAAAAGCCGAGGCCAGCTGGGAAATTACCAGTATGCGGTCACCCAGTTTGCAATGGAAGGCGCGCGCAAGCAGATCAAGCTGCAGCAGGCGTCCAATGCCGCAAAGCCCCAGCAGCCTGGCGCGCAGCCAACCCAGCAGGCCCAATCCGCCCCGCAACTCAACACCGCGCAGCAGCTGGTTACGCAGGTGCACCGTCATGAAATCTCGCTTGGCGGGCGGGAGCTGGGGGCTATCCAAACAGATGCGGCAGGCAGCAACGTGCTGCAGCAATTGATGAGCGAGTTGGAGCGCAGCGCCAAACTGACAGGAGCTTCTTTCTGATGGCCTCGCACTTCCTGAACGGTATTGCCTTGCCCAGCGGCATGTTGTGGGTGGATGAGTTCGCCTGGGCCGCTGCCCAGCGCAGCGTTGAGCGCAGCATCACCGGCGCACAAATCATTGATGTGGTGCCCAAGGTGGCAGGCCGCCCCATCACCTTGCAAGGTGCGCAAGACCAGGGCTGGATCCGCCGCGCCACATTGCTGGCCGTGCGTGCGCTCGCGGACGTGCCGGGTGGTCAGTACCCACTGATGTTGGCTACAGGTGAGCAGTTCACGGTGATGTTTGCGCCAGAAGAAGCGATCGATGCGCAACCCATCAGCAGGCCGGAGTTGCCTGCCAATACCAACCCCTACGTCGCCACGCTGCGACTGATTACGGTTTAAGAACAAGGACAGGCGTGCAATGACCAGCATTCAAGACGGCGATATCAAGCTGCTCAAATCCAAAGTCATGGATGACGTGCCAGAGGGTGGTGGCGGCCCCACGGGCAACGTGGTTGGATGGGGGCAGAGCAACGATGTGTTTGATGACGTCACCGAGGTGACCCGCGCCGGTGGGCAGGTCAGCATTCGCCAGCTGTTCGGTGCGGTGCAGACGGGTAATACGGAGCCGCTGATGGATGCCAACATCATCATCGACCAACCCGCCACCGACCCTAATGTCAGCGTGACGATTGCAGCGTGTGGTCCGTTTGCCAAACGCAGCGAGATTGCAACAGCCATTGCTAACTACCTGATTGCAGGCACCGAGTGGAACGGCATCTTGCTGGGTAACCACGTGCAGGGGCAGGGCAATGTGCAGATCTTCCATCGCATAGGCACTGCTGCGCCGCCCATCGGCCGCACGCTGGTGCTGGTGCAAGACGAAGGCAAGCCAGCAGAAAAGCGCCAGTTTGTGCGCATCATCCGCACCGACACGGTAGAGCGCACCTTTTCCTACTCGAACGGTAGCAGCGTGGTGGACTATCAGGCTCTTGTGACTACCTGTGAGATTGGCGGTCGCCTGAACCAGGCGTTTGTCGGTAGTGAACCCAACCGCATGTTTACGCGCACTGCAGGTGCCACCATGATCCGTGACACCACCGTGGCTGATGCCATGCAGTTTTACGGTGCATCGCCCATGACGGCAGCGTACACCCTGGGCGACCCGGCGCGGCAAGTGAAGGTGGCCAGCATCTACACCCAGCTGGTGCCTAGCAGCCGCACCGAACGTGTCAACCTGGACCAGCGTCCCGCTGCCATGCGCAGCATCACGCTGGCTACAGGGCCGCGTGAGGTGACGGTGCCCATCACGCCACATACGTACCGTTTCAAGGTGGGCCAAGAAAACCGGGGTTATAGCTGGACGGCCATCTTGCGCCCCTTCCCCAGCCCTGGCACGGTGGTGGTGAGCTTCATGGTGCTGGGTACCTGGTACACCTGCCAAGACAATGGCGCGGGTGAGTTGGTGGGGGATGCCGTGGGCACCATCAACTACACCAATGGCTCTATTGCTATCACACTGCCTGCGTTGCCTGATGTGGGTTCTGCCATCTTGTTTCAGTGGGGCGAGACCACAGGCTTTGTTAATCGCAGCAGCACCTTGCTGCAAGTGCGCCAGCCTGAGTACATGCTGAAGTTGGATCATGCGGGTATCAAACCCGGCACGCTGCAGATTCAGTGGGAAAGCGCTGGTCAGCTTAAAACCGCGACTGACACTATGGGCGTGTTGGTTGGTGATGCAGTTGGCGAGATCAACTACGCCAGCGGCGAGCTGCTGATCAAGCCCGCCCTGGCGGCCTGGATCGATGCGCAAGGTGAATTCAGCATCAGCTACCAGTACGCCACCATCATCACCAAGGATGTGGCGGCCAGCACCGATGCGGCAGGCTTCGCGACCATCGCACTAGACAGCGTGCCTGCCGCTGGTAGTGTGCAGGTGCAGTGGGTGACAGCACGCAACGTCACCGCCAGCAGTGGCGGCAGCAGCACGGGGGCCTCTGCAGGTAAAGGCAGCGGCAAGCACATTGGTGCGCTGGCACAGGGCAGTGGTGGCTTTAAGCCTTTGGTGCGCCAGTATGGCATTCCAAACGGTGTCAGCCAGCAGGCCACCTACAGCACCAGCACGGTGGCCAGCAGCAAAACGCAAGAGCTGCAGACGCACGTGCTGACCGACGATGCCGCAGGCAGCTTTGGCGCGCGCGGCACCATCAACTACGCGGGCAAGAGCTTGACCGTGAAACTGGTGGACCTAGATGCCAGCACCGAGGGCTATCAAAGCAGCTACGAAAACAGCACAGCCTTTGAAAATGCCACCATGAACGGCGGCAGTGTCAGCAACAGCGCCGCACAAAAGGGTGGGCAAAGCAGCACCGTGGCCGTGTCTGAGCAGATTCTGGCAGCCAGCACGGTGCAGGTGACGTATGCAGAAAGTTTTGCCAGTCCGCTGACTGCCGTGCAGTCGTGGCAGCCGCCTGCGCTGAGTATTGACCTGTGTCCCTACACCAGCCAATACGTGGTGCCCGGCAGCGTGCAGTTCACCTGGTTGGGGCATGTCTACATCGATGTGGATGGAGACATCATCCGCGACCGCACCTCCAGCAACCCCGGCACTGTGGCGGGGCGTATGGACTATGCCGCAGGCATTGCCTATCTGAATGACTATGTGGTGACCACGGCATCCCCGCTGGTGCTGGAGAGTCTGTGGACCAGCCGCAAGGACTGGACGGCAGGCAGTGTGTTCTTTCGCACACCGGCTGCGCCCGTGGCCGTCCAAGGCATTACCCTGAACCTGTCAGACGCCAATGGCAACGCCATCACGCTAACGCCGGATCTGGAGGGCTACTTCAACACCGCGCAAAGTCGTGGCCGTATTGACTACCAGGCTGGCCTGGCAGAAATCCAGTTCGGTGCTTTTGTGGATGCCGCCACGCTCACTGATGCCGAGCGTGCCGAGTGGTGGTATGACGCGGCGGATGTGGGCGCTGTGCAGGCGGGCAAGATCTGGAAGCCGCTGCCCGTAGACCCGACCACGCTGCGCTTTAACAGCGTGACTTATGTGTACCTGCCACTGGATGCCGACATCATTGGCATGGACCCCGTGCGCCTGCCCAGCGATGGGCGTGTGCCGGTGTTTCGCAACGGCTACTACGTGGTGGTAGGCCACACCGCAGTGTTGCCTGCAGCCAGTTTAAGCAACGGCCAGACCATTGACTGCGCACGCACACGCTTGAGCCGGGTGTGGATCGTAGGGGCGGATGGTCACAAAATCCAGAGCGGCTGGAGCGTGGACCTGGATGCTGGTCTGGTCAGCATTGCAGACGTGACCGGCTGGGCCCAGCCCGTGCGCGTGCACCACCGCATCGAAGAAATGGCGCGAGTGTCTGATGTGCAAATCAACGGCACGCTCACGCTGACCAAGGCGCTCAGCCACCACTTTCCCGCAGGCAGCGTGGTCAGCAGTGCCCTGTACACCGGCACCATCCGTGCACGTGTGAGCCATCTGTTTGACCAAGCCACCATTGATGCGGTCAGTTGGTCTGACACCGTGGTGGGTAATCAGGCCCCTGCGCAATACAACGACACGGCTTTCCCTATCGTGGTGACCAATGCCGGGGCATTGTCTGAGCGCTGGTTGCTCAAGTTCACCAACGCCACCACGGTGGAGGTTGTTGGTGAGCATGTGGGCAACCTGGGCACTTTCCCCATCGCAGCTGACATTGCGCCCATCAACCCCAACACCAAGACGGAGAGCTTCGCGGGTGTGCCTTATTTCACTGTTAAAGCTGGCGGCTGGGGTGCGGGCTGGGCTATAGGTAACGGTCTGCGTATCAACACAGTGGGCGCCATGCAGCCGTTTGCCTGCATTCGCACTGTGCAGCCCAGCGAGGCGGTGGGCACTGACTACACCTTTGGACTGACGGTGCGCGGCGACGTTGATCGCGCTGCGCAGCCTTGATTGGAGAAGTAAGTATGCAATCTTCACGCAGCCCTAAAGACACCAGTGTCAAGTTTTTCACCAGCGAGATGGTGGGGGCGCCCAGCTTGAGCGAGGCAGCAGGCACTTTGATTGGAGTGCTCTCAGCTTGTCTGGTCAACGGCTTTGGCATGCAGCAAGTCAGCAGCTTTGTAGTGACGCAAGGCTTGGGGCAGATCACAGTGCCTGTTGCCACTGGGTGGAAGCGCATGTGTGTCATTGATGTAGCAGGCTGCACCGACGCCAGCTACAACGGCGAATACAAGCTCACGCAAGTTTCTGCAGATGGGCTGCGCGTGAGCTTTCCGATTGATGCGCCAGATGGCACGGTGCTTGGCGCGGCAATTACGGTCAAGCTGGCACCGGCGGGATGGCTGCTGCGTTTTGCAGATCCCGCAACCAATAAGGCGGTGTACATGCCGGGCACCCCGCAGTGGGCGGGGCATTGTTTGAGGGTGCAAGACCCGCAGGGAACGCACAGCTTTGTCCGGGGCTACGAGTCGATGTCAGACGTGGACACTGGGCTTGGCATGTTTCCAACGACTGCGCAAGTGGCGACTTCGGCATGGTCAAAAGCTTCTGGTACCGCACGGCCCGCTCGGTGGTTGGTTGTTGCTGATGAGCGATTGATGTATGTAGGGTTGATGCCTGTAGTTTCTAGTACCGAGAGTCGTGTGGCATCTCCTATGCGCTGGTTTGGTCGGTTTGATGCGTTGAACGCTTCGGACATGCACGCCGTCTCTGTGTCTGTCCAGCTTGATACCCTGTCGTTTGCTAGTGAGTCTTGGCACAGTGGTGCGGCCTCACTGTGCACGGCGGCTGTGAGTAAGAATATCTGGGTGGCGCGCTCATTGGATGGCGCCATCATGTCGCAGGGGGCGTTTGTTTCGTTGCTTGCGCCTTATGCGGCGGCAAGCGGTGAAGATGGTTACTGTGGTTCAGCCACAGGGGTGGGGGTTGGAAATTTGGTGGGCGCGCAGAAATTTTTGCGCGTAGCGGTTGGAAGCTACCCGCGCGCCAATGCCAGCGATCATGCATTTGATGCATACCGGCGTGGAGGTGTTGACTCCAGGACCTGCGGTAGTTGACATCGGTGGGCGTCTGCATTGGCTGTTTGCGGGGTCGTCTGCCTATGGCACCAATGCAGAATGGCGGCGGATTTGTGCTATCGATGTAGAAGGCCCCTGGTCATGATCTGGCAGCCCATCTTCAGCCAGGATCTGCGGGGTGGCCGTGATCTGCTAGGCATGCCCTATGGCGTGATTTACGGCGCCGTACAAGCCCAACAAGGCGAGTTGCTGCAACACGTATGGCGGCGCGTATGCCTGTTTATTCAGCGTGATGGGGTGTTTGTTGCGCAAACGTGGAGTGACAAAGTCACGGGCGCTTACCGCTTTGAGCGCCTGGATGCGGCAGAAACCTACTTCGTGATTGCGTTTGACCACACTGGCATGCACCGTGCAGTGGCTGCCAATGACTTGGTGCCAGAGGTGCAGGCATGAGCGCCGCAGAGCCCATCTGGCGTGTAGCCCCTGCCTTGCTGCTGGCCCAGCTGCAAGCCACGCTGGCGCGGTTGGATGCCCAAGAGGGGAATGCCAGCATCCGTCTTTACAGCACAGCGCGCCCAAGTGATATGGGGCAAGGCGGCACGCCCATGGCGCAGGTGCAACTGGCACGGCCTGCGGGCGTGATAACTGCAGCAGGCCTGCTGCAGCTCACACCAGCAGACCCAGCGGGCAGTATGGTGCTGGAATCCGGCACACCGCGCTGGGGCGAGTTGGTGGCCGCAGATGGTACGGTGCTGGCCGATGGGAATGTGACCGATGCTGCACACGGCGGTTGCTTTAAGGTCAGCGGCGGGCAAACGCCTGAGGGCGATGATGCTCCAGTGTTCTATGCAGGTGGCCTGATCACGCTGGCTGCAACGGCGCTGGGCTAGGGCAGCACATGGCCGCTACCCCACTTGTCTTTAAACAGCAGCATCAGGGCGCTGGCAACCCCGTGCAACTGGTGCTGGGGGCGGATGAAGGCGCGCCCCAGCCAAAGTACATGCTGGCAGCTGTTGGCCGCCTTTCGCTGGGTATGCGTGGTGCGGTGCGTGTGGCAGCTGTGCAGCGTGTTACCGCCGTGGGGCGTATCACTGCTGGTCTGCGCGGCCCCGTTGCTGTGGGCTGGTATGTGAATGTTTCTCGCCCCAGTGTGGCCATGGTCACCGATGCTGCCCAGCCGGCGCAGTCATTGCGTGCGGCCGTGCAAGGTGTGTGGCAGCAGTCAATGCGCACACAAACTGCCATCACCCAGATCTGGCAAGACGCGCGCCATGTGTCAGAGCAAGTGCGCGCACTGTGGCAACAAGCCAAGCCTTTGCGAGGTGCGGGTGTTGATGTGATGCAAGACGCAGCATCCGTGCGCCACGGCATGCGCAGTGGGTTTGAGCAATCCTTGCGTCGTTACAGCGCTGCGCTTGATGTGGTGCAAGACGCGCAGGCCCTGCGTGTTGCCACGTTGGTGGCGTTTGAGCAGGCAGTGCGTCTGCGCAACGCCCTGCAAGGCAGCATGCAACAAGCCCTGCCCGCAAGCGGCCGCTGGCTCACCAGCTTTGCCCATGGGCTGCCTGTACGGGTGGGTGTGGGTGGCCGCTACCAAGAGGCTGCCAAACCAGGCCCCGGACAGTGGGTGTGGCCCCTGCCGCCAAATCCGCAGCCCAAGCCATGCTACGTGCCCGGCCTGCCAGCAGCCTTGGTGTTTGACCAGGCCAATGCCAGTGGATTGCCTGCTGCGCTGGTGTTTCGCTGTAAGCGCAAAGCTCCAGATCCGCAGCCCACGCCGCACTACGTCATTCCCTTACTGCCTGCCTATATGCAAGTCCACCACCTCACCGCACACCTGCTGCCTGGCATGGAGCCTGTGCCGCTCACCGACCTGACGCTGTCTGCCGACGATGATGGCTACGGCTGGAGCCTCACGGCCAATGGCCCGGAGCACCTGATGGAGCAGCTCGCTCCCGTGGCAGGCTTGCCTACCCGCGTGCGGGTAGATATCAACGGGATTGCTTTTGTATTTGCCATCACCAGCACTGCCCGCAGCCGCAGTTTTGAGCGCAAGCGCGTAGCGGTGCAGGGTGTCAGCGTCACTGCCATGCTGGGTGCGCCTTATATGCCGCAGCAAAGCTGGCTCAGCAGCGCGGCAGCTACAGCGCAGCAGCTGGCCGTGCAGGCACTGGAATTTACTGGCGTGGGGCTGGATTGGCAGATTGCCGATTGGCTGGTGCCCGCAGGCGCATGGAGTTTTCAGGGCACGCCCCTGCAGGCCGTGCTGCGCGTGGCAGAAAGCGTGGGCGCGGTGGTACGCAGTCACCCCACGGCAGAGCAGCTCATCATTGCGCCGCGCTACCCCGTGCTGCCGTGGCACTGGGCAGACGCTGTGCCTGACGTGCAAATGCCCGCGGCCGTCATCGTCACCGATGAGCTGCGCCCGGAGCCACGGGCCGACTACAACGCCATCTATCTGACCGGCGGCAGCGTAGGTGGCGTGCAGGGCCACGTCGTGCGCAGCCTGAGCGCCCGCGACAAGCTGGCGCCTGCCGTGCAGGATGACCTGATTACCCATGCCGATGCCGCCCGCCTGCGCGGCCAGTGGGCCCTGGCTGCCAGTGGCAACAAGCTGCTGCAAACCATCAGCATGCCCGTGCTCACGGGCGGCACCAATCCCGGCATCGTGCGCCCCGGCCAGTTGCTGGAGGTGGCCGACACCGATGGCACTTGGCGTGGTCTGGTGCGCGGCGTCAACGTCAGCGCCGCACTGCCCAAAGTGCGCCAGCAACTCACCGTTGAAAGGGTGGCGGCGTGAGCACCAATCTTTACAAACGCCTCAAGGCACTGATGCCCGAAGCACCTTTGCTCACGGGCACTGTCACCGTGCTGCATGCCGATGGCATGGCCGAGGTGGCCCAAGACGGCGGCGCAGGCCAGCTGCGTGTGCGCAACCCTCTGCTACAGCCCAGCGGTGCACGGGTGTACGTGCAGGGCGGGGTCATCACCGGCCCAGCGCCTGACTTGCCCTACGTATTGATTGAAGTCTGATTAAAAAAGGAGGGGGAACATGGTGGACGATCACGGCAACGAGCTGCCCGCAACCACGCTGCAGCAGATTAACCAGAAGTTTGACAACGGCAGCGTGCGCATGGCCGGCATTGAGCGCGAGCTGACGGCCACGCGCAAAGAGCTGCATGAACTCAAGCAGCAGCTTACTGACTTGCTGGAGTTTTTTGAGGCCATGCGTGGTGCATTCAAAGTGCTCAACTGGCTGGGTAAGCTGGCCAAGCCAGCGGCTGCCATTGTGGGCTTGGGTGCGTCGGTGATGGCGGCTTACGCAGCATGGCGAGGTGTGCGATGAGCAAAGTCCCTGCCGTATTGCGCAACAAGCTGCTACAGCTGGCCTTGGGTTTTGCTGTGGGCGCGACCACCTATGTGGCGGTCGACCAACCTGCCAAGCCCAGCCAGGCCGTGCAGCTGGCCATGGAGTTGGGCGCTCACTATGAAAGCAGCGGTCGGCACATCGGTGTGCCCTATGTTGACAAGTTGGGCAAAGGCCAGCCTCTGACCGTGTGCAACGGCGTCACCGGGCCCGAAGTGGTGGCAGGGCGCTACTACAGCAAAGACGACTGCTACCGGCTGGAGCTGCCCAAGTACCTGCAGGCCGAGCTTGCAGCCAAGCGCTTGTTCAACCACTGGGCCACCTACAACGTCTGGGTGCAAGCCAGTTTTATCGACATGCTCTACAACCTGGGCGAAGGCGCCGTGCGCGGCAGCACCATGCTGGGCTTGGCCAATGCAGGCAAGTTAGAGGCCGCCTGTGCGCAGATGCCCCGCTGGGTGCGCGGCACCGTCAACGGCCAAAGCGTGCAGCTGCCGGGCTTGGTGGGCCGCCGCACCACCACGGCTGAGCTGTGCCGCGACTGGGGGCGCGACGGGCATTTCAGCGTGATTGCCATCCGTGGCTTGGAGGGCGGAAATGCTCAAGCTGATTGATAGTTTTATGCCAAAGGTTTGGTTGTGGCTGGCCTTGGGGCTGGCTGTTTTGGTCTTGCTGCAGCAGCTGCGCGTGGCGGGGCTGCAGGTGGATGTGGCCACGCTGGAGGCATCACATGCAAAAGCAGGCCAAGAGCAAGCGCAGCAGGCGCAGGCAGCTATTAAAAAAGATGCAAGCACTTTGCTGCAGCACGCAGGCAACCAACAGGACAACACCCATGCATACACCCAAGAAATCCAGCGGCTGGAAGCTGGCCGCACTACTGACGCTGCCCGCATTGCAAGCCTGCAGCACAACCTGCGCACCACCGCCACCCAGCACGCCCAGGCTGCCAGTGACGCCGCTGCCTGCCGAGATCTCGCAGATCAACACCAGCAACTCGCAGCCCACGCTGCACAAGGCGCGGGCGTGGTTGGAGAACTTGTCTATTTGGTCGAGCAGCGTGACGCCCAAGTCAACGCCCTGATGGGGCAGGTGCGCACAGACAGGCAACTGCTGGACTGAACGAAATGCTGTTTACCAAAATCAACATAGCAAAGCAGCTAGACACTGCAGGTGCAGACCGCTTGGTCCGCCGCCTTGTCTTGGCGCATGTGCTGACAGCGTTGGGCATTACCGCTGGTGGGTTAGGCGCATTGGTGATGGCCATCCGCTGGTAGTAAGTGCTACCAGTGCAGGGTGCCACTTGCCCTGTGCAACGCGACGCTGAATGCGCGCCTTGTACAGTTCGGGGCTTGGCGCATTGGCGGCACGACCTTTATGACGCGTCGCATTACAGAATTTGCACGCTGCGGCAATATTCTCGCGCACGTCCTTGCCGCCGTCTTGCTGCGCGCGCAAATGCTCCGCAGTGCTTTGACACAGCGGAATCAATTTCTTTGGAATATTGAATCGAGAGGCAAAAGCAGCTTTATCGCTGTTTTCCCACATAGGCAGGCTGCAGTAAAAGCAGCAACCGTTTTGGGCTTTGAATGCGGATTTGCGTAGGGTCTGTAGTTTGGTCATCTGAAAAAACACAAATGAACCTGCCGTAGCAGGTTGGTTGTGCTGTTCCAGGAGCTCCATTGGGGAGACTACAAGGCACCGCCCCTTGGGGTAGTACGGTTATGCATGGAAATGCTTCCAATGCGGTCGGTTTCGCAAGCCGAACAGGCGAATTCTCATATATCGCGCTGATGGCCGCAAGATTCGTTGGAAATTTGATGAAAAGTGCTGCTGGCGCTTACGCAGAAAGCGCTAGCAGCTATCAAATTAATCATTCATCAAACAAACACAGCACGGAAAGTGTCGGGTGGCAGGGGCTTGCCATCGTGGCCGATGCGCGGTGATGTGTGGGGTGATGCGTGCGCTGGCAAGGTGCTAGTGGCAGGGGCGGGCGCTGCCACTTCTGTTCTGCGCTCGCGGATCTGGGCCCGCTCGGTCAGGCGTTGGGTGCAGGCAGAGGCCAGGGCGGCCAGTTGCGTGTCGCTGGGCATGATGTCGGCCTTGGCAATGTGCTGGGTCAGCTCAGGCAGGCTGGCAATGATTTGCCCGTCTGCCACCTCTTTGGTCATAGGCAAGCTGGGCTGGCCGCTTTGGTCGTAGCCAAAGCTGAGCAGGTAGCGGGCGCGGCGCCAGTCGGCGTTGCGGCCAGACATGACGGCATCAAACACCGTTTGCATCACCTGCGCGCCGGCTTGGCTGGCCAGCGTTTGGGCCAGTTGCAGGCGCTGCGCGTCTTGGGCGGGTTGACTTAACTCTGCCTCCATGCGGTTGAAGGCGTCGATGTAGGCCAGCTTGAATGCCAGCGCCTTCTTGCCGGTGAAGCCCATGGCCAGCAGCGTGAAGCCGTCGCGGGTGAGGCGGTAGGCGGGGCGCTTTTCTCCTTTTGCATCCGTAAATTCAACCAATCGAAAATCCGATTGGTGCTCTGCAGGCAAGTTTGGAAGCAGGCTTCTGATGCGTTCCATCACGTGCAAATGTTGTTTGCCGAAATGGGCTGCAACTTCGTTGCTGGTAGTGCTGGGCTTGCCATCAATGACGATGACGGTGGGAGAGAAAGCCAAAGCTGGCTGGGACATGACAGGCTCCTGTTTGAGACTTAAAGCCTCATCGAAGCGTTCTTACGCACTTCAATGAGGCGGCCGGGAGGTTAAGAACCTGCAAACAGACAGGCGGACTTCTTCCCCTTGCGGGTGTTGTATCCGTCGCCCTCCCGGCCATAAATCAAGCGCTTGCAAAGTGTGCAGGCGTGCAATGTCCGGACGCAAAAAAACCGCCAAGCTATCGGGTGCGGTTCTTCCGCTGTTTGAAGGAGTTCTTACGCTCCATCTCTTTCGAGACGCTGCCAGTATAGCGCAGCAGGTACTTGCCTGTGGTCGGCGATTGATCCGCTCGCGCTTATGAAGAATTGCGATGTGCGAGCAGTCAATTTCAAAGTTTGTAGCGCTATAGCTACATCATGCGTGCGGCAGAGCCTAATTGTTAAAAATTATCGTTGAGTAACTTTGGTAAATTTGTTTAATATTTGTGCCGAGATTTTTCATTCATCTGCGGCAACGTATCTGCGGTGCACACGCGGGGCAGGGCCACAACAACACAAACAAAACACAAACAATTTCATGAACCATATTTACCGAACCCTATGGAATGCAACGCTGGGCGCATGGGTTGCTGCACCTGAAACTGCTGGCGCAGGCAGCAAGGCTGGCGGCTCAAGCTGTAATAAGTCGCAAGTTCGTTCTTCCACGCCCCTGATGACAATCGTGGCTGCTTCTCTTGCCGTTTGGTTGGGGGGGACTTTGCCTGCCGCTGCAATCCCTAACAGCATTCATGTGCTTACAGGGGAAAGTAAAGATACTCAAACAGACTATCCGTTCCCTTTCTATGACAGTGTATTGATTGATCAAGGCGGTTCATTGGCGGTAAACCGATTGAACTTTGGCATCACCTCGATGTTGACCAACGCTGGCACATTGAACGTCACTAATTCAGGTGAGTTGGGAGTTGAATTGACTGCCTCGCTCCACAACACTGGAACGCTGAACAACAGCGCTGTCATACTTAATCAAGGTACGCTGGAGAACAACGGCGGCACACTGACAAATTCGTTGTTTCTGGTTAACGGCCCCAATGGCTTGTTGGTGAATCAAGCAGGAAGTGTGCTGGTCAATAATGTCAATCTGATAAATGATGGATTGTTGAACAATATCGGTACATTGATCAATAATGGCGACCTGTTAAATGGAACCGGAACACTTACCAACACTGGCCGGTTGATCAACAATGGTTCCATCCTGCTAGGTCCTTTGGCTGCGTTTACCAATAATGGATCACTGGAGGGGGTTGGAGTAATTCAGGGCAGTGTCGATATGGCTGCAGGCTCTGCCCTGCTGGCAGGCAATGCTGATGTGCCGTATGGCACGCTGACGATTAATGGCAATCTGGTGTTCAACCCCGGTGCAAAGTTGCAGGTGAGAGTGAACCCAATCAGCAACGAAGCCAATTTAGTAAGGGTTATGGGCACCGCCAATTTGGCAGGCAGTGTGGTGCATGTGGGCAATCAGTCGAATGCAGCCACCGACTTTCAGGTGGGCAAGACCTATACCATTCTGACTGCTGGCGCGATCAGTGGCACTTTTGACGGTGCTTCGTCTAATTTTGCGTACTTGGACGCGAGTTTGGGCTACACACCCACAGATGTTACGCTGGCTTTGCAGCGTAAGCCCAACGTAGATTTTGCAGATCTTTCCAATACTCCCAATCAGGGTGCTGCTGCCCGCGGTATTGAGAGCTTGCCGAGCACTCACCCGCTGTACCAGTTTGTGCAGACGCTGCCAGTGGGAGCGCCTGCTGCAGTGTTTGCCAGCCTGTCGGGTGACACGCACGCGAGTGTGAACAGCGCGATGGGCATGTTGGGAGCGCAAGCACCAGCTATCAGCCAAAACCACCTGCGCAGCAATCTAACCGCAGGTCTGCGCGCGGGTGCACCGATTGCCCAATCGGATGGGCCGTTGCCTGCATCCGCACTGCCATCGTCCAAGGCTTTGCCTGCATGGGTGGAGGTGGTTGGCAACTGGCAACGCTTTAACGGCAATGGGAATGCGCCTGGTCTCAAGCAAAACACCTCGGGTCTGTTCTTGGGGGGTGACGAAGAGGTGGGCAATAGTGGTTGGCGAGTCGGTGGCTCGGTGGGCTACACACAGTCGGATGCCAAGGTCAACAGCCGTGATGCCTCTGCCGACATCAGCAGCTACAGTGCTGCCGTGTATACGGGCAAGAGCTTTGCCCACGGGGCCAACCGCGTGAACGTGCTGGGCGGCCTTGCCTACACGCACCACAGCATTGAGTCGGAGCGCACTGTTGCTTCGCTGGGGCAAAACCTCAAGGCCGACTACAGCGCTCACACGGCGCAGTTGTTTGCCGAAGTGGGCTACGCCATGGGCCAGTACGACAAACAAGGGTTTGAGCCGTTTGTGGGCATCACCCTGGGCGAGCAGCGCACGAACAGCTTCAAGGAAAGTGGCGGCTTTGCAGCGCTGAGCAGCGAATCCAGCCGTGACACGCTGGCTAGCACAACGCTGGGTGTGCGTGCGCACAGTGACTTTGTGCTGGCAGGCAAAGACACCCGCGTGCGTGCATCGCTGGGCGTGCGCCATGCCTGGGGCAATTTGAGCCAAAACCGCACCATGGCGTTTGAAGGCTCCAGCAGTTTTACTGTGGCTGGTGCCCCACTGGCGCGCAACACAGCGCTGGTGGGTTTGCAGGCCGAGATGGCGCTGAGCCGTTACTCGGCCTTGGTGCTGGGCTACAACGGTGAATACGGTAGCGGTAGCCGTGACCAGTCTGCCAGCGTGAAGGTGCGCTGGGCTTTCTAAGCGCGCAGTCTGCGCAAAGAACAAACCCCTGCTGGTGCAAACTGGCAGGGGTTTTTTAGTAGAGGGTGCCGCCGTCTGAGATGCCGACGACGAGGCAGAGAAGGGCGGCAGAGAGCATGCCCAAAAGCCTAGCCATAAAGCCCAAATAAAAAAGCCCCGGTGCACTTAAGTACCGGGGCTTTTTCTTGTTCTTATGCGCCTTTATCACTCCGCATTGTGCAGAGTAAAAACGAAGGCATGCGGCTTAAAGCACTGTGCAAATGTACATGCTAGCGGAGCAGAATCTAGGCCGTAGACCGCATGAAGCCTAGATTCTTTAATGAGCTTAGAAGGCTGTTGCTCTATCCAACTGAGCTAACGCCACCACTTTTCGCTTTGTAAAAGCGCAAGCCCTCAATCATACCGTGCATTGAAGTGGCTTGACGGCTTGTTGATTCTTACTCTTCTTCAAACACGATCTGGGGCAGGGCGACAACGCGCGCGGTTTCGTTCAACTGACTCAGGATGCCGTGGCTGTAGAAGCTGTAGGGGGTGTCGGGCTCGAGGGCAGCCGCTGCCAAAAATGCCAGGGGTTGGTTCATGCTGACGTAGTAACTGCCGGGTGCGGCTTCCATGTGGCTGCGTGCCAAGCTGATACTGGTGGTGCCATTGCCTGTTGCGGCTGCGCTGCTTTGGTAGGTTTCCACGTCCAGCGAAGACAGCTCCGCCACACGCTGCACATAGACGCCCATCATGCCCAGGCGCTCAGTTGCTTGCACGGCATTGGCGGACAGCCAGTAGCCGCATGCATGGCTGCGGGTGCGTGGTGTGCCCAGTGCCAAACCACTGGTCCAGGCCGCAGGCTTTTGCACGATGTGGGCGCTGGCGGCATCAATCAAGGTGACGTCGCGCTGCTCCATTCGGGGCTGTGCCTGTACCGTCAAACTGCTGCGGCAGGCTTGAGAAGCCACATCGCGGGTCACAAAGGAGTTGACTTGGCGTAGTTCTGCTGCGCGCTGTGCTGCACTCTCCAGCACCGTGGTCATGGCTTTGACGTGGCTGTGTACGCGCCGCTGCAGGTGGGTGCGTCCCAAATCGCTGCCGCGGCTGCTGGCTTCCATGCTCACCACGTTCTTCAGGCTGGAGACGTTGCGCAAGGTGGTGGGTTCCGTCGTGCCCATGGCAAAGCCGGTTGCGGCGCTGGGGCCTGTGGCTTCAAACGACCAATCCACGCGCATGCCTGCTTGGCTCAGTGTCTGGCTGACGGGTTGGTGCAGCCATTCGCGGGCGGCTTTGGTGACAAACTCGTGGCCGTTGGGGGTGACGGCGTATTGCAGACCCATGTCGTTGGCACGCACGGCGTTAAAGCGTTGCAGCGTAGGCTGGACTGCGTTGAACTCGCCAGCATCAAGCAACACGCTGGGGCGGTAGTCGCGTGCCAGTTTGGCCAAAAAGCGTGCTTCAGGGGTCTGGAGGAGCAGGTGGTCTAGCCGCAAATCTGTGCCGTCGGCGGTGGTTGCAGTGCCTTGCGCAAACCCGTCGGGATTGGCGCGAGGCACAAAAATAATGTTGATTTTGTCGAGCAAGGGGGCGAGCAAGCCGCCAGCGCCGAGTTCCTTAGAGAGCACCAGCACGGCTTCGGTGGCTGCAGTGTCCGTGCCTTGCTGACCGGCCACGATCATGACGGTGGGGCGGCCACTTTCATCCAAAGCCAGGGGGGAGATGGCTGGTGCCTTGGTGGCGACCAGTGCATAAATCGGGGTGCCGCTTTGCGCGCTGCCGCTGTTGAGCAGGCCAATACGGGGTGACTGGTTCAGACTTTGCTGGCTGATCTCGCGCAGCAACTCGGCCAACTCGCTGTTGGTGGTGGCACTGTGGCGGCCTTCGGATAAGCCGGGTGTGCTGTAGCGTTCGCTGGGGTCTGGAAAAAGCGCGGCGATAGCGGCGCTGTAAGGCAACACTTCCAACCGGGTGTTAGGAGCCACGGGTGTCACACTGGCTGCGCTGGGTGCAGATGTGCTGCTTGCAGCTGCAGAGGCGGGTGTGGAGGCCGCTTGCGTGCGTGGTGCTGTGGATGCGGGCCATTCAGGCAGCGGTGTGCTGGAGCACGCAGCCAGAGTCAGCGCAGAAGCCAGCAGCATCCAGCGCGAAGCGTGTGAGGAAAAAGCGTGACCTGGGCGTTCCAGATACGGCGCGAAGACAGGGGCGATGGGCTTTGTCATAGTGCTGTAAACCGTAGATACCAAGGGAGATGATGCCGAGCAACGCTAGAGGCATATCGCTGGAAGCGATCGAGCAAAGTGCGCGCATGGTAGGTCGCGCAGCGGCTCGATGCTGTCAGCGCAAGGCGCTAGCCTTCTGAAAGGTTGTGAAGGCTGCGACCTGTGCGCTGAGGAGGGCTTTAACGGTTGAAGCCGCCGCCGCCACGGCGGTTGCCACCGCCAAATCCGCCGCCGCTACCGCCAGTGTTGCCACCGCGGAAGCCGCCACCGCCGCTGCGGCGTGGACGCTCCACCATCAGGTCGATGCTGGTGCGTGTAGGGTCAGGTTGACCGCCGCTGGTGCTACGAGGTGGGCGCGAAGAGGGGCGATCCAGCTGGGTGCCCAAGTGCGCGTTGGCGCGTGGCTGACTGTCGTCAAAGCGGTTGTAGTCATGGTCGAACGACTGGCGCGGTGCGCGGGGCTCACGCTGCTGACGGGGTTCACGCAATTCGCGTGGCTCACGTGGTTGGCGTGGCTCACGTGGTGCTTGGTCACGCTCACCGTGGCTGCTGATTGGGGCGTTGGGGCCACGTGGGTTATCGCGCGAAGGGCGTTGGCGCGAACGGTTAAACCCTTGGCCGCTGCGGCGGGCTTGGCTGTCTGCGTCTGCGCGCTCTTGACGTTCAGGACGCTGGCCACCTTCGCCTTGGCCAAAGTCACGCGACTCCATGGCTGGGGCATTGTCCCGTGGGGCAATGCCTGGGCGTGGGCTGCGGCGTGGGCCACGTCGAGGGGCCTGGCCTTGTGGTGCACCTTCCCCCAGCTCACCAGCAGGTGCTGCTGCACGCGGTGCACGTTGACCGCGGCCACCGCGTTCACCTTGTCCGGTCTTGGTGGTGCGAATGCGCTCCATCATCTCTTGGCGTGCAGCACGTGCAGCCGCTTGCATGACGTCACGGCTTGGCGGTTTGCCTGCACCGCCCCAGATGGTTTGGCGCCCCATGGCAATCGGCTCTGCCTTTTCACCGGCTTCAGGGCCAAACTCAGGCATAGGCACGACGGGAATTTCCTGTTTGGTAAAGCGTTCAATTTCCATCATGAAGCCTTCTTCGTCCATGCAGACCAAGCTGACAGCGTGGCCTTCACGGCCCGCACGGCCTGTACGGCCGATGCGGTGCACGTAGTCTTCTGGGACGTTGGGAATTTCGTAGTTGACGACGTGGGGCAGCTCATCAATGTCGATGCCTCGGGCTGCAATGTCGGTGGCCACCAGGGCTCGCAACTCGCCTGTCTTGAAACCCGCCAAGGCTTGCGTTCGTGCGCTTTGGCTCTTGTTGCCATGCAGCGCCATGGCGGTTACGCCGTGCTTGGTCAGGTACTCGGCCACATGGTTGGCGCCAAATTTGGTGCGCGTGAACACCAGCACCTGGCTCCAGTTGTTCTCATTGATGATGTGCAGCAGCACTTCTTTTTTCTTGGTGCGGCCCACAGGGTGAATCACCTGCTTGATGCGCTGCACCGTCGTGTTGCTGGGCGTGACCTGAATGCTCTCGGGGTTTTTGAGCAGGTTGTTGGCCAAGGAACGGATGTCATCGCTGAAGGTGGCGGAGAACAGCAGGCTTTGCTTGTTGGCAGGCACCAGCGCCAGAATTTTTTTGACGTCGTGGATAAAGCCCATGTCCAGCATGCGGTCGGCTTCGTCCAGCACCAGCACTTCAACGTTGGACAGATCCATGAAGCCTTGCTGTTGCAAGTCGAGCAGGCGGCCAGGCGTGGCGACCAGCACGTCCACACCCTTGCGGATGCGGTCAATCTGGGGCTTCATGCCGACGCCACCGAAGATGACCGCAGTGGTCACATCCAGGTATTTGGCATAGGAGCGAATGTTTTCTTCAATTTGCGCAGCCAGCTCACGGGTGGGCGTGAGGATCAGTGCACGGATGCCGCCCGCAGGGGCTTGCGTGCCGCCTTGTGTCAGGCGGTGCAGCATGGGCAGCGAGAACGCGGCCGTCTTGCCAGTGCCGGTTTGGGCGCCAGCCAGCAGGTCTTTGCCTGTCAGCACGGCGGGGATCGCCTGTGCCTGAATGGGAGTGGGGGTTTCGTAGCCCTGCTCCAGCACCGCTTTCACGATGGCGGGTGCCAAGTTCAATTCTTGAAATGTCATTGTTGTCGATACGCCCATCCGGGCGCGGGGTATCAGCCTGTCGCAGCAACCAAAAGGCAGGTTGCAGTGCCAGTCGTAGGCAGATGAGATTCACAGGATTTGGGAGCTGGATTCGCTTGGGTTGGCGAGCCTTTGTCCCCAGCTGAATGCTGATGCCAAGGGGAAACTGGAGCCCCTGACGGTACGTATTGTCGCATGAGGAGATAATCAATGGTTGGGGCGCCCTTGATCTGTGCGCCAAATTTTTATTTTTCTACAAGAATTTGTTGACAAACACATGGCTCAATACGTCTTTTCGATGAACCACCTGACCAAGACGGTGCCTCCCAAGCGCCAGATCTTGAAGGACATTTCGCTGTCGTTTTTCCCCGGCGCCAAGATTGGTGTGCTGGGTCTGAACGGCTCGGGCAAGTCTTCGCTGCTGAAGATCATGGCCGGGGTCGATAAGGAATTTGAAGGCGAAGCGATCCCTATGCCGGGGCTCTCGATTGGCTACCTGCCCCAAGAACCCCAACTGAACCCTGAGCACACCGTGCGCCAGGCTGTGGAAGAAGCCATGGCCGAAGTGAACAAGGCCAAGGCCCGTCTGGAAGAGGTATACGCTGCGTACGCCGAAGAAGACGCAGACTTTGACGCCCTGGCCGCTGAGCAAGGTGAGCTGGAAGCCATCATTGCCGCCGCAGGTACTGACTCCGAGCACCAGTTGGAAATCGCGGCCGATGCGCTGCGTTTGCCCGCCTGGGATGCCATCGTGGGCCAACTCTCCGGTGGTGAAAAGCGCCGCGTGGCGCTGTGCAAGCTGCTGCTGTCCAAGCCCGACATGCTGCTGCTGGATGAACCTACCAACCACTTGGACGCGGAGTCTGTGGACTGGCTGGAGCAGTTCCTGCACCGTTTCTCCGGCACTGTAGTGGCGATTACCCACGACCGTTACTTCCTGGACAACGCGGCCGAGTGGATTTTGGAACTGGACCGTGGTCACGGCATTCCCTACAAGGGCAACTACTCCGACTGGCTGATCCAGAAGGGCAACCGCCTGGAAGCCGAGCAAAAGGGCGAGGAAGCCCGCGCCAAGGCCTTGAAGAAGGAATTGGAATGGGTGCGCCAGAACTCCAAGGGTCGCCAAGCTAAGTCCAAGGCGCGTATTGCACGCTTTGAGGAATTGAGCGATTACGAATACCAGCGCCGCAACGAAACCCAGGAAATCTTCATTCCTGTGGCGGAACGTCTGGGCTCCAAGGTCATTGAGTTCAAGAATGTCTCGAAGGCGTTTGGAGATCGTTTGCTGATCGACAACCTGTCGATGAACATTCCCGCAGGCGCGATCGTCGGCATCATCGGCCCGAACGGGGCCGGTAAATCGACTTTGTTCAAGCTGATTGCTGGCAAGGAACAGCCCGATTCCGGTGAAGTCGAGATCGGTCAAACCGTGAAGATGGCCTTTGTGGACCAGCACCGTGATGCGCTGGCCGATGAAAAGACCGTGTGGGAAGACATCTCCGGCGGTCTGGACATCATCAACGTGGGCAAGTTCCAGATGGCTTCGCGCGCCTATGCCGGCCGCTTTAACTTCAACGGCCAAGACCAGCAAAAGAAGGTCGGCATGCTCTCCGGCGGTGAGCGCGGCCGTCTGCACCTGGCCAAGACCCTGATCCAGGGCGGCAACGTGTTGATGCTGGACGAACCCTCGAACGACTTGGACGTGGAAACACTGCGTGCGCTGGAAGATGCGCTGCTGGAATACGCGGGTACCGTGATGGTGATCTCGCACGATCGCTGGTTCCTCGACCGTATCGCCACGCACATCCTGGCCGCCGAAGGCGATTCGCAGTGGGTGTTCTTTGACGGCAACTACCAAGAGTACGAAGCCGACAAGAAGAAGCGCCTGGGCGAAGAGGGCGCAGCCCCCAAGCGCTTCCGCTACAAGGCTCTCAAGTAATTGGGCGTTTGATGCAGCAAGAGGCTCCTTCGGGAGCCTTTTTTGCGTCGGTTGAGCAAGTTTTCTCGCAAATTGGGGTGCCTGCGAAGCAGGGCATCGCATTCCGTGTGCGTCAGAGCGGGGTTAACCCCCTCGGGCAAACCGACCAGGAGTTTGTATAAAAGTCTGCTTGATGCCAGTCAAGGCTGCAGCCTTGGCGGGTGACGTGATTCCACCAATCTTCAGGAGACTTTCCGCATGCGCTTTGCTTTTTCGCCTTCTCGTCGGTGGTATGCCCAGTGGGGCGTAGGGGCGCTGGCCTGCATGGCCTTGGGAACTGGCTGGGCGGCTAGTGACTACCCCAGCAAGCCGGTGCGCATTGTGGTGGGCTTTTCGGCAGGCGGCACCACGGACGTGGTGGCGCGCATCATGGCCAAGGAGTTGACTGAATCCCTGGGCCAGTCCTTCGTGGTGGAAAACCGCCCCGGTGGTGGCAGCAACATCGCCACCGAGGCTGTCAAGGCCGCGGCCCCCGATGGCTACACCCTGCTGTTTGTGGCGGTGACCAGTGCCATCAACCAGACCCTGTACCCCAACGTGAAGTTCGATTTGAACCGCGATTTTGAGGCGGTGGCGCTGGGCGCCAAGGTGCCCAATATTTTGGTGGTGCACCCCAGCGTGCCGGCCAACAACGTCAAAGAATTCATTGACTGGGCGCGCTCCAACAACGACAAAATTTCCTACGCCTCATCGGGCAGTGGCACCTCCATCCACATGGCGGGTGAAATGTTCAAGGTGCGCACGGGCCTGAAAACCCAGCACATTCCGTACAAAGGCAGCGCGCCTGCGGTGACGGATTTGATTGGCGGGCAGGTGCAGTTCATGTTCGACAACATGCCCGCCTCGTGGCCGCATGTGCAGTCCGGCAAGCTCAAGGCCCTGGCGGTGACCACCAAAACGCGTTCGCCCTCGGCCCCCGATGTACCCACGCTGGAAGAAAGCGGTGTGGCACCGTTTGATGTGACCTCGTGGTTTGGCCTGATCGCGCCCAAAGGCACTCCCAAAGAGGTGGTCGACAAGCTGAACAAGGCCATGAACGCGGCCTTTGACAAGCCCGAGGTGCAGCAGGCCTATGCCAAGCTGGGGGCCGTGTCGCAAAAGAACACGCCGCAGGACTTCAGCAACTTCATCCGCCAGGAGGTGCAAACCTGGGCGCCGGTGGTCAAGGCCTCGGGCGCGACGGTGGACTGAGACGTTTCTTGAAACTTAAAAAACATAGCTGCCAGCGCAGGTGTATCAAGGGTTTCTGATAGTTTCTTATTGGAAACCAATGTTTATCGAGCGCAGGCAGCTATTTTTTTATCTGTAGTCGGGAGCGATGCGGGCAGGCGCTGGCTCAGGCAGGAGTGTGGCGCTGCCAGTCTTGCCAGCTGGGCAAGGGCGCTTGGCCCGGCACGCTGACCGACTGCGCCAGCAGCACCGCACGCGCGGTGGCAATCGCCACGGCCTCGGCGGCCATGGTGCTCAGTGTCATCATGCCCAGCGTTTTTCCGGTGTGGCCGGTGCCCAGTGCAAACAGGGTGTCGCCATCACTCATGGTGTGCACGGGGTTGATGGTGCGGGCCAGCCCATCGTGTGCGGTGGCGGCTAAACGGTGGGCCTGGGCTTTGGTGAGGATGGCGTCGGTAGCCACCACGCCGATGGTGGTGTTGCTGCCCGCCAAAATAGGCTGCGCTTCTTCGCCACGCAGCAAGGCGTCGCGCGTGTTCAGCAGTGCGGTGCCATCGGCCGTGCGTGCGCCCGCAATCAGTGCGCCGTTGAATGGGTTGTACACATCACCCAGCGCATTGCAGGCCACCAGCGCACCCACGGTCACGCCATGCACGGTGACGCTGGCCGTGCCAATGCCGCCCTTCATGGCGCGCTGCCAGCCAAATACCTTGCCCACCACCGCGCCGGCACCGGCGCCCACGCTGCCCTCGGCGGGGCGATCACTGCTGGCGGCCTGGCAGGCGGCGTAGCCGGCTGCCGCGTCGGGGCGCACCGTCATATCCCCCAGCATCACATCGAACAGCACGGCGGCGGGCACCAGCGGAATGCGGCCCACGCCAATCGGCAGGCCAGCGCCGTGCGCTTCCAGCCAGCGTACGGCGCCGGTGGCGCTGTCCAATCCCCAGGCGCTGCCGCCCGCCAGCACGATGCCGTGTACCTCTTGCACCAAATTGCTGGGGTGCAGCAAATCGGTCTCCCGGGTGCCCGGCGCTGCGCCGCGCACATCTACTCCGCCCACAGCCCCTGCGGGGCACAGCACCACGCTGCAGCCCGTGGGGCGGCGCGGGTCGGTGTGATGCCCCACTTGAATTCCTTGCACTTGGGCGATGTGGCCGCTGTGGGCGAGCAATGGTTGATGCATGGCAGACATTCTTTTTTGGTGGGTGCTTATTCGATTTTTAGATAAACAGATGGCGATTTTGTCTTTAGGGTTTGCCCTTGGTGCGGGCATACTGGCAGAACGATAAACGGTCGCTGGAATCGGTGCCAGCCCTGCCAGCAGGGCATGTGCACAGCCATTCTTGCCCAAGGCCGCTTCACCACACATTGTTAGGGAGTCACCATGTCTGATCGCTTTTCTTCCAAGGCTGGCGCTGGCCGCCGCGCTGTACTGACTGCTGCTGTGCTGGCGATGGCCGGTGCCTTCACCGTGCCTGCCATGGCCCAAGACGCGGCCAAAAAGCAGTTGCGCATTGGCGCCACCGCTGGCTCCAACTACGACCTGTTGCAAGAAGGCATCGTGCCCCAGCTCAAGGCCAAGGGCTACAGCGTCAAGCTGATTGAGTTCAACGACTACGTGCAGCCCAATCTGGCGCTGGACGATGGCTCGCTGGACGCCAACTTTTTCCAGCACCGCGCTTATTTTGACCAGTTCACCAAAGACCGCAAGCTGGCGCTGAGCGCCATCGTGCAGGGCCCTGTGGCGCCGATGGGCGTGTACTCCAAGAAGTTCAAGAGCATCAACGAGCTGAAGGCCGGCGCCCGCGTGGCCCTGCCCAACGACCCCAGCAACCTGGCGCGTGCGCTGCTGGTGCTGCAGAATGCCGGCCTGATCAAAATCAAGGACGGTGTGAACCCCGCCCGCGTGTCCGAGCTGGACTTGGCCGAGAACAAACACAAACTCAAGTTCCTGCCCCTGGATGCGGCCCACCTGCCCCGTGCAATGGAAGACGCGGACTTTGTGGTGGTCAACGGCAACTTCGCCATGTCTTCGGGCCTGAAGCTGAGCGAAGCCGTGGTGCTGGAGAAAACGCCAGACCAGTACCTGAACGTGGTGGCCGTGAAAGCCGGTAACGAGAACACCCAGTGGGCCAAGGACCTGGCCGAGGCTTACCGCTCACCCGCCTTCAAGCAGGTGGTGGACACCAAGTTTGTGGGCTATATGAAGCCTGCTTTCTTGCAGTAAGCAGCGCCGCTTCAGCGTTTGCCCCATCCCCCAAAGGCTGCCGTGAGGCAGCCTTTTTTTGTGCGCGGGGGTATCCAAAGGCCTCATGCCACTCCGCATCCCAAAGCGCTGTAGCTCTGCCCATGCTGCCATGGCCTGCAATGAAGCAGCCATTCAATGCCTCTTTATATATAAATTTGAAATATGTGATCTATTTTTTATTGGTTTGGGTTTGAAAGATGTTTGCCGATACTGCACTTCATCAGCGCGGCGTACGGCAGGTTCGCCCACATCGCGCGATGCACAACCGACCGGAGGCAAGACACCATGTTTATTTTTCAACCCCAGCGCCGCGTACTGCTGGCCACCACTTTGGCCCTGGCCACCTGGGCCGCAGCCCCTGCCATGGCGCAAGACGCCAGCAAAAAGCAGCTGGTGATTGGCGGCACAGCGGGCTCCAACATTGACCAGTTGCAGGCCGGCATCGTGCCGCTGCTGACCGCCAAGGGCTACAAGGTCAAGCTGGTGGAGTTCAACGACTACGTGCAGCCCAATTTGGCGCTGGCCGATGGTTCGCTGGACGCCAACTTTTTTCAGCACGAGGTGTATTTCAACCAGTTTAAGGGCGACCGCAAGCTGGATCTGAAGGCGCTGGTGCAAGGGCCGATTGCGCCCATGGGCGTGTATTCCAAGCAGCGCAAAAGCCTGGCGGATTTGAAGGAAGGCGACAAGGTGGCGTTGCCCAACGACCCCAGCAATCTGGCACGTGGGCTGCTGTTGCTGCAGCAAGCGGGGCTGGTCAAGCTCAAGGAAGGCGTGAACCCGCTGCGGGTGTCAGAACTGGATTTGGCCGCCAACCCCAAAAAGATCAAGCTGCTGCCGCTGGATGCAGCGCACCTGCCGCGCTCTCTGGATGACGCGCAGTACGCCATCATCAACGGCAACTTTGCGATCTCTTCGGGCTTGAAGCTCACGGATGCCGTGTTGCTGGAGAAAACCCCGGAGCACTACCTGAACGTGGTGGCCGTGAAAACCAAGGACCAGGGCGCCGCATGGGCCAAGGACTTGGAAGCGGCTTTCCGCTCTGCCGCGTTCAAGCAGGTGGTGGATACCAAGTTTGCGGGTTACGCCAAGCCTGATTTTTTGCAATAAACCAGTGGGTGTGTAGAGGGAGCGCGTTGGGGGCAGCCTGGGAGGCTGCCCTTTTTTTGTGAGGCAGAGGTCAGGAGGGTGTCCTGGCTGGATTTGAAGGAAAAAAGCTGCTAGCGCTTGCTGAGTAAGCGCTGGCAGCTATCAAAACCGTGAAAACTGAGGCGGCCTCTCAACATGGCAGCGCGCCATCACTTCGGCGTGCAGATGGGCAAAAGCGCGCCATTCCATGGCTTGTAGCTGTGCCACCTGCTGCGCGGGCAGCGCGTGCGTGAGGGCGGCGGCGCCCAGGTCACTCAAGATGGCTTCGCCCGTGGTGGGCTGCCACAGAATGTTGTGCGCATACAGGTCACCGTGCAGCACGCCCCGTGCGTGCAAATGCTCCACCGCGCTGCGCCCGCAGGCCAGTAGGCGCTGGGCGGTGGCAGGGGTGAAGTGGGTGCCCGGCGCATACACATCGCGCGTACAGCTTTGCAGGCTGGGCGGGCCGGCCAGGTTGGTGTAGCCCGTTGGCAGCAGCGGCAGTGCCATGGCCAACTGGCCTTGCGGGTGACCGTGCACCTGTGCCAGCGGCGTGAGCAGATGGGGGTGTTGGCCTGCGGCCATACCGGCAGCCAGCTCAGACTGCGGTGTGCCGTCACTGGTCCATGCCGCTTTGAACACTTTGAGCGCAATGGCCTGCCCTGCGTCGGTACGTAGGGCGCGGTAAATGTGGCCGCTGGCACCTTCGCCCAGCAGTTCATGCACTTGCAGATTTTGATAAAAAATGGTCTTTTGCGCAGATGCAAAAAGCGCTTGCAGCTCACTTTTTTGGGTGGCCGGGTTGCCGGCGACTGCAGGCCAGGCCAAGGCGGGCAATTCCAAGAGCTGGCTCGGAATGCAGGTGAACTGGTTGCTGGCCAGGCGCAGCAATTCCAGCTGGGTGCAGTCAAGCAGGTCAGGCAAGGCCGTGAGCTGGTTGCACGAGAGCATCAGCTTTTGCAGCCGGGGGCGCTGGCCCAGGCTGGCGGGCAGGGCGGTGAGCTGGTTGTCGGTCAGGATCAGCCAGCGCAGGCGTGCGGGCAGGCTGCTTTCGGGGATGTGGGCAAGCTGGCAGGCTTTGAAGCCCACCATTTCCAATTGCGGGCACAGGCCCAGCACGGCAGGCAGGGTGGTGAAGGGATTGTTGGAGGCAAACAGCACACGCAACTGCGTAAAGCGCGAGAAGTCGTCCGGCAAGCTGGTGAGCTGGTTGCCGGACAGATCCAGCAGCTCTAGCGTGTCGGCCAGATGGAATAGTTGGCGGGGAAATTCAGTGAGGCCCAGGTGGGTGAGCCGCACGTGGCGCGCGCCAGCCAGTGCGCCGTTATGTAAATCGTCAAGGGTATGCATGCAGGCGCCAGTGTAGGCGCAGCTGCATGCACGGGGCCGCAGTGTGGTGCTGGCGGTTGCTGGCGGGGTTTACTGGGTTACGGCTTCAATATGCGTAATCAGCAAGTTGCCGCCGCCCGTGTCTTCCACACGGAAAACCACCTTGGTGCCGGGCTTTAGTGTCTGGGCCTGGGCGGGGTCTTTCAGACCGAACACCATGGTCATGGGTGGCATGCCCAGATTGGCAATTTCACCGTGGCGGATGGTGAGCTTGCCGCTGCGTGCATCCACGCGGGTGATGACACCTTCGGTCAGGGCGGCGTCCGCAGCAACGCTGGCAATTGGGGCCGCATGGCTGCTGTGATCCTCATGGTTTTGTGCGGCTGCGGGGTGGGTCGCCAGCAGCAGCCCCAAAGCGCTGGCGCTGGTGGCAGCGCGCAAAGTGAACCCAATGGTCATGGTGTGCACTCCTGGTGTTTAGCGGTAGCTGGTGAAGACACGGGCGTTGACGTTATTGCCCATCAGGTTTTTGCTCACCAGCAGCACGTCGTACGGATCTTTGCGGCCGCCGTATTCGGGGCCATCCATGCCGGGGCTGCCAATCGGCATGCCGGGCACGGTAATGCCCAGCGCCTTGGGCTTGTCCTTGAGCAGCTTGTGCACGTCGGCGGCGGGCACATGGCCTTCGACCAGGTAGCCGCCCACCAGGGCGGTGTGGCAAGAGCCGTATTGCGCGGGCAAGCCCAGCTTGGCGCGCACGGCGGTGTTGCCCGTGTCATGCACTTTCACGCTGAAGCCGGCTTGCTCCATCAGCACGATCCAGTCCTTGCAGCAGCCGCAGTTGGGGTCTTTCCAGACTTCCATGGGGATTTTGGCGGGCGATGCTGCCAGCGCAGGCAGGGCTGCCATGCCTGCGGCAGCCGCCAGCAGGTGCAGGGCGTGGCGACGGGTGGTTTTCTGGGTGGACATGGGGAGTTCCTTTCTCTCTGGAGGTGATTTCGTTATTCCGTAACGGTGAAGGTGCCGGTCATGCCAGCCTGGTAGTGGCCCGCGATCAGGCAGGCAAAGTCAAAACTGCCGGCGCGGTTGAAGTGCCACACCAGGTCTTCGCTGGTGCCGGGGGCCACGTGAGCCATATAGGGCTCGGCATGCTGCATGCCGGGAAACTTCAGCATCATCTGCGCATGTTCATGCAGGCTGGCCTGCGTGCCCAGCACCACCTCATGCATGATTTGCCCTTGGTTGACCACATGCAAACGCACGGTTTCACCGCGCTTCACGCTGAAGTGGTTGGGGCTAAAGCGCATGTCGTCGGTCATGTTCAAGGTGATGGTGCGCAGGGCGCTGCGGGCATCGCCTGCCACGCCCCAGGCTTGTTGCTCCTGGGTCTCCTGGGTCATGGGGCCTGCTGGCTCATGGATTTGATTGCTGTGGGCAAAAACAGTCGGAGCGATCGTCAGTAAAGCGCTGGCAGCTATGTATTTCAGAGTTTGCATGATTAGCTCCGGCATCAATGGTGGGCCGGGCCGTGGCCGGCCGCGGGTTTGCGTACGCTCGGGGCGCCTGGAGCCTGGCCGGGCGAGGTGGGGCGCGGTGCCTGCGCCTCCAGCGGGGCGCCCTGCCAGGCATAGGCTTGGGTGCCCCGGGGTTGCGCGAACCAGCCGGGGTCGCCGTAGTCGTGGGCGCCCAGGCCCTTGCGCACCTTGAAGCTGGTGAACATGCCGCCCATCTCGATGTTCCCGTACGGCCCTTGGCCCGTCATCATCGGGAAGGTGTTGTCGGGCAGGGGCATTTCCATGGCCCCCATGTCGCCCATGCCCCGCTCGCCCATCAGCATGTAGTCGGGCACGATCTTCTGGATCTTGCCCACCAGGCCGCGGTGGTCCACGCCAATCATGGTGGGCACGTTGTGTCCCATGGCGCCCATGGTGTGGTGGCTCTTGTGGCAGTGCAGGGCCCAGTCGCCGGGTTCGTCGGCGATGAATTCCACCTGGCGCATCTGGCCCACGGCCACGTCGGTGGTCACCTCGGGCCAGCGGGCGGACTTTGGCACGGGGCCGCCGTCGGTGCCGGTGACCTCGAACTCGTGGCCGTGCAGGTGGATGGGGTGGTTGGTCATGGTCAGATTGCCCACGCGGATGCGCACCCTGTCGCCTTGCTTGGCCACCAGCGGCGTGATGGACGGAAAGGCCCGGCTGTTGAAGGTCCAGATGTTGAAGTCCGTCATCTCGTTGATGCGCGGCGTCATGGCCCCGGGCTCCACGGCATAGGCGGCCAGCAGGAAGGCGTAGTCGCGCTGCACGTCGGCAATCAGCGGGTGGCGGCCCTTGGGGTGGGTGATCCACAGGCCCATCATGCCCATGGCCATCTGCACCATCTCGTCCGAATGCGGGTGGTACATGAAGGTGCCGGGGCGGCGCGCCGTGAACTCGTAGACAAAGGTCTTGCCCGGCGGGATGTGCGGCTGGTTCAGGCCGCCCACACCGTCCATGCCATTGGGCAGGCGCTGGCCGTGCCAGTGGATGGTGGTGGCCTCGGGCAGGCGGTTGGTGACGAAGATGCGCACCTGGTCGCCCTCGACCACCTCGATGGTCGGTCCTGGCGACTGGCCGTTGTAGCCCCACATGTTGACGAAAAAGCCGGGCGCGACCTCGCGCACCACGGGCTCGGCCACCAGGTGGAACTCCTTGACGCCGGCGTTCATGCGCCAGGGCGTGGTCCAGCCGTTCAAGGTGACCACAGGATGGTAGGGCCTGCCATTGGGCGGCGTCAGCGGCGCGGCCGTGTCGGCGTTGCTTTGCAGGACGGGTTCGGGCAGGGCCGCCATGGCGACCCGGCTGACGGAGGCAGCGGCCATTGCGGTGGCGGCGCCGGTGAAGAAGTTGCGGCGGTTCATGCTCAGTGGCCTTGTGCAGGGGAGTCGGACGGTGTGGCCGGGCTCGAGAGGCTGGCAGCCCCTGCGCCGGGCGAGGTGCTGTACAGCGCCAGTTGCAGGTCCACATCGGCCAGCCAGAAGTCGCGCTGGGCCTCGGTGGCGGTGGCCACGGCCTGGGTGGTGGCGCGGGCCTGGGCCAGCAGCTGCCAGGTGCTGATGAACATGCCGTTGTAGCGGTACACGGCCTCCTCCTGCATCTGCTGGGCCAGGGGCAACACCTCGCTGCGCTGCTGCTGGGCTAGGTCCCAGGCCGTGCGGTAGCGCAGCCAGCTGGTGCGCGTCTCGCTGCGCGCCTGCAAGGCCGCGTTGCGCAGCTGGGCACTGCTGTGCTGCAACTGTGCGCGTGCGCCGGCTGCGGCCACACCGCCCCAGTCGAACAGGGGCAGGGGCAGCTCCAGCTCCCAGCCGCGCGTGACCTCGTCGTGGCGTGTGGCGCGGTCGGTGGTGGTGTTGCGGCTGTAGCTGGCGCCGATGTCGCCAAACAGCGCGCCCACGCGGGCGAAGCCGTGGCGATCGGCTGTGGTGTCCAGCTCACGGCGCAGGGCGCGCACGTCCAGGCGCTCGCGCAGGGCGGTGGCCTCGGCATCGGCCCCGGTGTGCAGGGCCTCGGCCTTGGGCAGGGGTGGCAGGCTGTCCGGCAGGGCAAAGTCGGCCTGCGGGCCCCACAGGCCCATCAGGCGGGCCAGTTGCTCGCGCTCCAGGGCCGCGTTCAGGCGGGCGCGGGCCAGCTGGGCGGCGGCGTCGTGCTGCACCCGCAGCTCCTGGGCCTGCTCGCGCTTGCTGAAGTTGCCCACCAGTGCCATGCGCCGGGCCAGCTCGCCGCCGGCTGCGGCGGCTTCGTGCATGCGCTCAGCGGCCTGCAGCTGCTGCTGCGCAGTGGGAATGCGGGCTTCGGCCTGGCGCACCTGCAGGTCGCTGTCGATGCCGGCGGCGCGGCGCTGGCGCACCAGCTGCACGGTCTTGCGCGCACGCTCCAGTTCCTGCTCGGCGATGTCGTTGGCACGCCAGGCCCGGTCCAGTTCGACATAGGCCTGGACGATGCCCGAGACCAGCTTCAGGCGCGCGGCCTGGGCATCGACGGCCGCGGCATGCACCGTGTCCACCGCCGCTTCCCAGCTGGCGCGCTTGCCGCCCCACAGGTCGACCCCGTAGCTGAAATCGAATGCGACCTGGCCGCTGCCCATGTAGCGGCCGCCGAGCTCCTCGCCGACCATCGATTCGGGCAGGCGCACGCCGGTGTAGCCACCGGACACGGACAGGCTGGGCAGGCGGTCGGCGCGGGCGACGCCCGCCTGGGCCTGGGCCTGGCG